>JANMIV010000398.1:0-7345 GCA_031375995.1 Bacteroidota bacterium | reverse complement strand
GGTTGGATTCCTGTTTATAGCAGTTTGGCTAAGTTCTTTGCCAAGCACCAAATTCGTTTTGTACTTACCCCACACGGAGCATACAATACCATTGCTATGCAACGCAGCAGTTTGGCAAAAAAATGGTATTTCAAATGGTTTGAGAAACAACTGCTAGAGAAAGCATACCAAATTCACTCCATTGGTAAAAGTGAGGTGGATGGCTTACAAATATTGTATCCCAATGCCAAGTCCATATTGTTACCTTATGGTTTTGATATGCCCAATACCATTTATAATACAGCTAAGAACAAAGAGTTTACTATTGGTTTTATTGGCAGACTTGATGTGCATACCAAGGGATTAGATTTACTCCTAGAAGCCTTTTATCACTTCCAACTTAAACACCCTTTTTCCAAATTATGGATAATAGGAGAGGGAGAAGGAAGAGCCTTTATAGAAAAATTTATCAAAGAAAAACAACTAAGCAATGTAGTATTATGGGGCAAAAAATTTGGTACTGAAAAGGATGAGCTTACTTGTAAAATGCATGTATTTGCCCATCCATCAAGGAATGAGGGATTGCCCACTTCTGTTTTAGAGGCCGCCTCATTTGGTTTGCCATCCATAGTAAGTGAGGCCACCAACGTAGCCGAATATATTAGTAAATACAATATTGGTATAAGTATTGCCAATAATTCTGTAACCGAGTTAACAGAAGCCATGCTAGTACTAAAAAGCACCTACGATAATAAATTAGAAGGCGATTTTAAATCAAATAGCAGGAGTATGTTACAGGAGGTTTTTGCATGGAGTACCTTGGTAAATAAATACAATAAACTGTACGAATAAGTGAAAAATAACGCGGTAAATAATTTGCATGAAAAGTTTTTGCGCACAACCAATCTGAGGCTACTGCTGATTCTACTATTGATGATTGCTTGCTTCTTTACTTGGAGTGAAAACATTGCTATTACAAGAATTATCAAGGTAGTAGGGCGTATTGGTATGTTATATGCCTCTTACTATGTTTATAAAAGCATTATAAACCACGGTGCTGTTAACTCCTTTAAATCAAACAATCCTTTATCGAGTGCTTTGTATGGCTTGTACCTATTGATTGGTTTTGCCTCTTTTATGTGGAGTACCAATGTTGGTTATAGTGCTTTGCAGTGGTTTATGACCGCACAAACACTGGTATTCTGTTTTTACTTTATTAAAAGTTTATACTTACTAGACGAATACATGGTGGGGCACCCTATTAGATTGCACAATCTGTTAGGGAATAGTTGCTTTATACTCATTCTTGTTTTTGTAGTAGGCATGTGGGTAAACCCCGATGTTTTTTTTAGGCTTACCCATGGAGGCGAAGAAGCCCGTTTAGGTGGTTATATGATGAATCCAAACGAACTGGGAATGTTGGCAGGTGTTGGAGTGGCTGGCTTGCTATTTGATTTGAGAAGAAACCACCACAAATGGTGGACTATATGCAAACTGCTTGTTTTGTTTTATGGTTTGTATGCCACAGGGTCTCGCTCCTCCTTAATTGGCGCTTTGCTTATTATTGGATTTCATATATTACAATCGGAGAAAAAAAGAATTGCCATTGGTATATTTTTGGTTTTACTCATTGTATCTCCAGTGGCCATTTACAAAGTGGTATTAAAAGATGGAGATCCCGAAAGGATGGAGGAAGTACTGAGTCTTACTGGTCGTTTGCCTTTTTGGGATGCTTTAATAAACGAAGGCTTGCCAAGAGAACCCTTGTTGGGTTTTGGGTTTATGCGAATTGATTACAAAGAGTTTTTTCAAAGTACACATACCTATCCAGGAAAAATGACACACAATACCTTTATGCAAGTGCTCATGAATTTAGGGTTTATTGGTTTAACAGTGGTCATCTTTCAAATGGTATTTACATTTAGAGGAATATTTAAAGAAAGCAGTGAGAAAAGACTCATATTATTGAGTTTGCTCATTCCGCTTATCATCAATTCTTTTACTGAATTTGGTATTTTTGGAGAATCTAATTATGGTATATTATTCTATCAATTAATTATACTCTATATCTCTTTTCAAAAGAACGTATACATTACACCAAAGCAAAAGCTACACTTGCTTAAAAGTAGAGCACGTACTTTAGAAACGGCCGCCTAGCTCAATTCCATTTTTTAAGTTTTTTCCATATTATGGATTAACAGGAATGTTATTTCAGAACCAATGTTTTAATATTCAAACAGTTATATTTTGGGTATGGTATTGGTATTACTTAGGAAAACACCAAGTAATATGAAAGAATACTTAGCACAAATAGGTTTAGATGTAATACCAGCATCCCATCAAACAAAATCCAGCGTTCAACTTTACTACATTAATAATGTAGATGGAACTCCCCGTTGGATATGGACTGCTAAGAGCAGAAAAGCCAATTTTTTAAAGTTTTATGCTATCAGCTCTTTCAGATCTCGTGTTTTCGCCTTTGCGTATCAGCTTGTTTTTTTGTTGCAATTACAACACCTGTTTTTTTCTCGCAAGTCAGTTTACGTAACCCGCAATGAAAGTGCAGCATTAAGTCCTGTTTTAAAAAACAATTTTGCTTTGTTTACCGGAACCAAAGGCCCTAATAGGAAAATGGTACTGTATGTAATAAAAGAAAATTTAAGCACATCATTTTACAAAATAGCATTATCCAATACCTCTGAATTATTACTGGCCACCGAATATAAAAAAATACAAGAGGTGGAAGCACTCAATCCCCAAAGTTTTAAAGTTCCTACAACAACAATTATCAGCAAGGGCATTTTAGAAATGGAAGATTTGTCTAATCAATCAAGCAGAAAAAACAATTTTACTCCCATACACCACAAAGCATTGGCAGAGTTATTTACAGCTACGGTGGCTAGCAGCAATACAAGCACTTTGCCTTGCTTTATGGCAGCGGCAAAGCAAATAGAAGCCGCTAAAAATGGCCGCATTCCACAAGGAATAATCAGCAGACTAGAAACACTTCAATTGCATTTGGAAAACCAGCCAGTTTTTACCACGCTTAGCCATAAAGACTTTACTCCTTGGAACTGTTTAGTGCAAAACAATCAGTTAGCCATGTACGATTGGGAATTGGCTGCATCAGAAACGCCTGCCGCTTTTGATTTGTTTCATTTTATTATGCAAACAGGCATTTTGGTCAATCATGCAAACTGGCGCACCATTAAAGAACAACTACAACGCTCATTTATAGCATTTGCTAGCGAAGTAAAAACAATAAAAGCCACCGATTTTGATGCCTATTTAAGCTATTATCTGTACATAAACACTGCTTATTATATTCAGTTATATGCCCAACAGGAAGAATGGCATTTGCAGGTGGATTGGTTGCTAGCAATGTGGAATGAGGCATTGAATGATGTATTGCAAAAATATACACCAAGCAGAGAAGTGCTTATCAATACTTTGTTTGATTATTTGCTAAATACCCAATATGCAGCTATTAAGTTTCCCAATACACTGCCTCACTTACTGAGCGAGTATGCCGATATTGACTTATGCATGCAAAAAAGCGATGCCTATCAATTAATAGCCTATTTAAAACAAAACAGTTTGGTACAAAAAGCGAGTATAGTACACAAAAGCTATATGGCTTCTGTTACGCTTCAGTTGCGCAACAACAGCCTTTTGTGTTTGGACTTAATATGGCAGTTTAAATGTAAATCAATACAGTTTTTTGCATTGGAAGAGGTATTGCAAAAAGCCACATGGAATGCCTTTGGTGTTAAAAATATGGGCGAGGAACATACCCGCAATTACTTACGTTACTTTTATGGTTTAAATAATGCGCAAGTACCTGAAAAATACAGTGCTTACTTTTTGCCTTACAAAACATGTAATAGCTCCAAGCAACAGCTTTTAAAATACTTGAAGACTAAGCCCTACAATAGGGGCATTAGCTCTATTATGAATCAATTGAATTATGTATTGGATGCAGTAAAAAACATTGGATTCCACAAAGGAATTATTATTACATTTAGTGGTGTAGATGGAGCTGGCAAATCAACGGTGATAGCGGAAGTAAAGCACGAAATGGAGAAAAAGCTGCGCAAGAAAGTAGTTGTGATTCGCCATAGACCTTCGCTATTGCCTATTTTAAGTGCCATTACCAAAGGAAAGCAAAATGCAGAGCAAGCTACCATGCAAACTTTACCCAGACAAGGTAAAAACAAAGCACTGATAAGCTCTTTACTGCGCTTTGCTTACTACTATACTGATTACTTCATAGGGCAATTTATAGTGTATATAAAATATGTAATGAGAGGCGAAGTAGTATTGTATGATAGGTACTATTTTGACTTTATCAATGATAGTATAAGAAGCAATATTAGGCTGCCTAAATGGTTTACAAAACTCGGCTATTACTTACTGATGAAACCCCAGCTTAACTTTTTCCTGTATGCCGATGCCAAAGTAATTCTGCAACGCAAGCAAGAGTTAGAATTAAGTACCATTAAACAACTTACCAATGATTATTTGTTGCTATTTGGACAATTGGGAAGTGCCAAGCAAAACCAATATGTGCCCATAGAAAATATGGAGTTGAATAAAACAGTAGCCCTTATCTCCCATTTAATCACCCAAAAATTAGCCTAGTTATGAAATCAATTATTATAGCCTTAGTAAGAAAAAGAAATCCAGATTTTGTGCTGGATGCCAACGTGGATACGTCCACTCTTTTTGCCTTTTTATTCCAACAACTATTCTGTTTAATAAGAGGTATGCGGTTGTTATTTTTATTCAGAAACCCCAAAATGGCTCTTTTGGGTAGTGGAGTAAAGTTAATGTATAGACATAAAATAATGTTGGGGCGATTCCTGAAATTGGGTAACCATGTTTGTATAAGTGCCTTGGGAAAGCAAGGCCTTTTTTTGGGTGATAATGTAAGCATCGGATCAAACAGCCATATCATTGTATCAACCACGCTTAATAACTTAGGAGAATACATTATTATTGGAAACAATGTTGGCATTGGCGAATTTGCGTATTTGGGAGGAGGAGGAGGTTTACAAATTGGCGATGATTGCATAGTAGGACAGTATTTTAGCTGTCATCCAGAAAACCACGTAACAGATTTACTTGACGTGGCCATAAGAAAGCAGGAAGTAACAAGAAAGGGCATTTTTATTGGCAAAAATTGTTGGATAGGTAGTAAAGTAACTATTTTAGATGGAGTAAGTATTGGCGATGGTTGTATTATAGGAGCAGGTGCTGTTGTCAATAAGTCTTTTCCAGCCAATTCTGTTATTGGAGGCGTACCAGCCCGTTTAATTAAAACACGCATTTAAATATGAAAACAATACTCGCTACTGCTTATGCCATCAATCCCTATAAAGGTTCGGAAGATGGAATGGGTTGGAACTTTATACTACAAATGGCTAGGTTTCAAAATGTAATTGCCATTACCAGAGAAAACAATAAGGCATATATAGACAAATATATGGCAGCGCATCCGCATACCGATTACAGCAAAATACAATTTTTATACTTTGATTTACCTTATTGGATGCGGTTTTGGAAAAAGGGAAGCAGAGGAGCCATGCTGTATTATTTGTTATGGCAAAGAGCCATTATTCCATTTATAAAAAAACAAGCATTGCATTTTGATATTGCGCATAATCTTAACTTCCATAACGACTGGACACCCTCTTATTTATGGAAATTGAACAAGCCTTTTGTTTGGGGACCTATTGGCCATCATCCGCTTATTCCCAAGCAATATCTGCAAGCGTATGCCTTTAAACATGTTATAAAAGATAGACTTACTTGGCTTGTTAAAAAATACTTTTGGAATGTGTCAAGGTCGCTTCAAAAAACGGTAAATCATGCCAATTATGCTTTGGCCATGAATAGTCAAGTGGCGCAACAAATAAAACTAGAAAAAAACAAAACCGCGGTTATTCCTTCTGTAGCAACAGAAGATGCTGGATGGATACCACAAAAAGAAGCACAAGCCCAATTTACCATTATATCAGCAGGTAGATTTGTGCCACTGAAAGGATTTGATTTAACCATTCTGTCCTTTGCTCAATTTATTGCATCGCTTCCTTCTGAAGAGGAAAAAGGTAAGTGCGAACTTATTTTGGTGGGCAATGGCCCTGAAAAGGAGTATTTAAAGGAGCTTGTTAAAAGGAAAGGAATTGCCCATCAAGTACGATTTATTGATTGGATTGAAAGAACCCATTTAATGGCTATGATGAAGCAAGCATCGGTTTTTCTTTTTCCTTCGCATGAAGGTGCGGGTATGGTGGTTGCAGAAGCCCTCTCCTTTGGATTACCCATTATTTGTTTAGACAATGAAGGGCCAGGAGAATTTATAAATGATACATGTGGTTTTGCTATAGCACCAAATACTTATGAAAATACCGTAAGTGCTTTGGCACAAAGTATTCAAACATTGTATCATGATGACGTATTACAAAAACAAATGAGTATGGCCGCTCGTAAGCATTTTGAAGCACATTTTAACTGGAATGTGAGAGGCGAACAACTAAAAAAAATATACCAAACACTATGAAAAATAGAACCCGCATTTTTGCCTTCCATTTACTCAACGATTTTAGTGGCAGCCCTAAAGTATTAATGCAACTCATTCAATGTTGGACAAACCATAACTTTGAAGTGCATGTTTATACTTCACAAACAAAGACGGGTTTTTTATCAGGCTTGCCCAAAGTGCAATACCATAATGGTTGGTATCAGTTTGCAAGCAATCCATGGTTAAGACTATTATACTATTCCCTAAGCCAAGTACTGCTTTTTTTTAAGATGCTAATGCTAGTAAAAAAGCACGATATTGTGTATGTAAATACGGTATTGCCATTTGGTGCGGCATTGCTGGGCAAATTAAAAGGATGCCGCGTTATTTACCATATTCATGAGAGTACCGTAAATCCTAAAATACTCAAATGGTTCTTGTTTAAAATAGTAAAACTAACAGCCAGTGATATAGTCAATGTTTCCCATTTTGTGGAACAAAGCCACGGTATTCAATCAGTAAAAAACCACCTTATTTACAATGCAATTGAAAATAGCTTTTTAGAAAAAGCAGCCAATTACCAGCATGTAGGCTTACATAAACATGTATTGATGGTATGCTCGCTCAAAGCTTACAAAGGGGTATTTGAGTTTGTGCATTTAGCCAATGCTTTGCCTCATTACAATTTTAGATTGGTAATGAATGCAACACAAGTAGAGATAGATACTTTTTTTAGCAATACACATCTGCCTGATAACTTGGAAATGTTTACTGCACAAAGCAACATGCATTTATTTTACCAATGGGCTAGTGTAGTGCTTAATTTATCTCGACCCAATGAAT
>JANMIV010000387.1:0-16542 GCA_031375995.1 Bacteroidota bacterium | reverse complement strand
TAAATTGTACTGATAGTATTGAACACTTCCATTGTATTTATAGAAAACAGAAATAGTACTTGGGTACTTGGTAAAAGTATAGCTTAAGTTGGTTCTAAACTCATTGCAATAAAAATAGCGGTTTGAGCCAGCCAATTGCATTACACTGTTTTGGCGAGCACTCATGGCATATCCTACTTGTAAGTTCACTTTGTTACTGCTTACACCAGTATTTACATTAAGGCCTATATTTTCAAAACTACCAATATTGGTATATTTAGCAGCTACCGTATTGGCATTTAAGCGCACCAAATCAATCATATTATTGATTCTATTGTAAAATACTGCTGGTTCAAATTGCCAAGTATAATTTTTAAATATTTTTTTAGAGAAAGTAGCAACCAATTGTAAATTATGACCTGTTTCTGCTTTTAAATTTTCATTGCCATGTATGCTATGGTTTGGATCAACAAAGGCCAAATAAAGCTCCTTTAGCGAAGGTGCTCTAAAGCCACGGGCATAAGATGCTCTTATAATCCAATTGGTATTTATATCGTATTTTACATTGAGGGAAGGTATAACAGGTGCTTCAAATTTGGTATTGTATATAACTCGAGCAGCAGGCCTTACCATTAATCGCTTACCAATTTTTATTTCGCTATTTCCAAATAAGCTATAGTCGGCAATAAGCGCAGTTCCATTGTTTATTTTAGTACCTTCTGTTTCGTCAATGTTTATTTCATATCCCAATTGGTAATTGAAGCGTTTATTGCTGGTTTTGTTAGTAAGTAAGCCCCTACTCATGTACAAGTTAAAGTAATTGGTATCTTGTAAGCTGGCATCCGCAATAAGCATTTCATGTGAATTGGTTAAATCCTTAGTAACAGATTTCCTGATGCGTTGGTAGTTTTGATAAGCCGCTACTATATTCAATTGCCATTTGGCATTTAGTTTTTTATCAAATTGAAAATTGGAACTTAACCTTCTGGTATAGTAATAACTATCGCTGGCGGTTCCTTCATAAGGGTTAATTGTTGGTACGCCTTTATCCGTGGTTTTTTCGTGGAAAAATTGATTGTTGAGTTTGATTGTTCCATTTTTTATAAAATAAGTCCAATTAAAGTCTCCCGTGTATTGGGTGCGGGGTTTCCAAATTTTGAATCTTGACTCAGGATCAGTGTGAAATCCTTCAAAGAAATTACGCTGAAAGTTTACTTGAGTCCCCCACTTTTTAAAACCTAAATTGGCTTGTGCATCAAAATTATGTTGACCAATACTTTCAGTATATCCGCCAGCACTTAGTAAAGCCAGATTTTTGGTTGTTTTTTTAGTAATGATATTTATAACGCCTCCAAGTGCATCCGTTCCAAAGCTTACACTCATGGGGCCTTCCACCATTTCTATTCGCTCTACATTGGATAAGTTAATTTGGGTAAGGTCAATATTTCCACCTTCACGTCCTATAACAGGCACTCCATCAATCAAAATTTTAATGTTTTGTCCTGATATGCCTTGCAAACTAATACTATTGCCAAGCATTGGGTCGTAGTTTATTCTTACATTCAGCTCATTGGCCAATAAAGTAGGTAAGTTAAAGGCACCTTGCAATTGAATTCTTTTGCTATCAATTACTTTTACTTTTAACACAGACTTCTGTAGGGTATTTTCCCCCAACTGACCAGTAATTACTACTTCATTTAAGCCTTTACCTTTGGTAGAGTCTGTTTGGGCACTTAGGTTGTACACACACATACAGATAAACAATGGCGTAAATAGCCATTTTATCCGTATGTATGTATATAATGTGTTAGATTTCAACTTGGTTTATGTTTGCTACTGATTAGTATTTAATAAATTTAACGGTTTGGCTACCTGCTTCAGTCGCTAAATTTAAGAAATAAACACCTGTTTGCAATGGGCTTACATCTATACTGTTTATGCTATTTAATGATAGGGTTTGTAAAGTTTTGCCGCTTAAGTCGCTAATAATAGCTGTTCCGTTTTTGGCTTCTTTCAAATCAATATTTAACTCATTGCCTACTGGGTTTGGATACACAAAAGCAGCAATAGTATTGTTGGAGCGGTTATTTACTGAAAGACCAGCATAATTGGTTTTGTTGAATACCACTATTTGTCTATCGCTGGCAGCGTAGTACTTGGTAAATTTAATTTTATTTATTCTGTTATCCACTCTTACAAAATAAGCCATAGTGTCTTTAATTGGCCATTCTCCTGGGGTGGTAGTAATTTCTTTCCAATCCCAATCTATGGTTCTAATTTTACTTACAAATTTGGTGGTATCGTAAGCCATTGTTGAAGCATTGCTTCCTGTAAGTTTGTACGCTTTTGTATTTGCATTTTGCAAAACACCCATTACTGGGTACATAGTGGTAGTTGGTCCTAAGGTTACCAATGTTTTGTAGCGGGTAAACAATAAATTCCACTCATTAGCCATTTTGGGTTCTCTATCAATTACCATATTTGAATTGATATTGTAATAGGCGAATAATTTACCTGCAAACTGTTTTTTAGAAATAGTTACCGTGTTGCTATCGGTGCCATCTAATTTGCTAATGGTAAACACCCATTGGGTATCGTAAGCAATTTTTTGAATACACACTTTTCTGAAATTAGAAGCAGGAGCGCCTGGAAAAGCACCATCAATAGCAATTAAGAACACTTTATTTCCTGTTACATCTCTGGTAGTTTGGTTGTATTGTCCCCAGCCGTAATCAAAAGCATTGGTTTGTGATCTGTTTTGGTTAAGTGCACCAATATCCCAAGTGGAATCGCTATTAAATGTTGCAGGCCATGTTTTCCATCCAGTAGTGTCAAAAGTGCTCCAGCTATTGAAGGTTTGGTTACTGGCAAATATAGAAACTCCGCGCCCTTCATTAATAAGTACTGTAGCGGCTTGCATTGTTCTTAAAGGTGGTTGTGCATTGCGCACTGCAAAAGCCAAATGCCAATTATTATTTCTTACCGTATCTTTCTGACCAGTTGATAAGTTGTAAAATACATCAACAACTGTTCCTGGTAGCATGCTAACAGAATCG
This sequence comes from Bacteroidota bacterium, assembly GCA_031375995.1. Lineage (GTDB taxonomy): Bacteria > Bacteroidota > Bacteroidia > UKL13-3 > UKL13-3 > JAAFJM01. The sequence goes on along the minus strand of JANMIV010000387.1, from coordinate 13,507 downwards.
GGTTGAGTTGTTTGAGAAAAAGCGTTAAAGCCAAGGATTGCGAATGCAAAGACTGTAAAAAAATTTAATTTCATATTGTTTAGTTAAGAGTGGGCAAAAGTCGTTACACTTACGAGATAAACAGCATGACGTATCTCAGCATTGCTGCTTATGACAGAACTTTGACACTATAATTTTTTTGTGTAGCCATTTTCTTACAAAATGGGCAGTAAAAGTCTTTGTGAGTACCTTGTTTTATTGATGGTGAGGTGTTTTACCAATTATTAATAATAAAAAGCTATAGGGCTTGTTTCCTTAAATATCTTTTTAAAAAGTATATTGCGCCAGAAAAATTGCCTTCATGTTCAATATACCCTCATTTGCTACCAATCCAATTGTATTTTTTTTATGGCGAATACTTATTTTGGTAGGTATGGTAATCTGCTTCAGTGTTTTAGCTAGTTTGTTTGCTTTTGCTATTGCCCAATTTTTTTTTGGTATCGACTTACAAATGTCTATGGAGAGTATTTTAGAAAACCCCGTTTCCAATCCCAGAGGAGTTTTTGCCATTAAGTTGAGTCAAATATTCATAAGTATAGGGGCATTTATTGTACCAGCCTATTTTTTTGGTAAATCACTGAACCAATTACCTATTCAGTTTTTGCGTATTGGGCATCCTACGCGTTGGTATAATTACTTGTTGGGTATTGCCATTATTATTACTGCCATACCTGTTTCATCATGGTTATTGGAAATAAACAATAGTTTTAGTTTTCCAGCAGGTTTTGAGAGTTGGGAAAATTATTTGAGGCAAGCAGAAGAGTTGGCTAGTAAACAAACCAAAATGTTTATACATGCCAATGGAATAGGAGAATTGTTGTTTAATTTGGTAGTGGTTGCTATTGTTCCTGCCATTGCCGAAGAAGTTTTTTTTAGAGGCTGCCTGCAAAATTTTGTCCGCATGTGTTTTTACAACCTGCATATTTCTATCGTTTTTAGTGCTTTGCTCTTTAGCGCTGCACATGGCGAGTTCTATGCATTTTTGCCACGGTTTTTATTTGGAGTAGTGTTGGGATATATGTTTGCTTATAGTGGCACCATTTGGGTAGGAGTAATTGCCCATTTTTTAAACAATGCCATTGCTCTTATTGCCAATTATATAGTTGTGCAGCAACCAGAAATATACTTTTTAAAGGATGAATACTCCTTTCCAATATACATAAAGCTAATAGCAGCGGTTGGTTTGGTGGTGCTGGTTTATACCATGAGTAAACTACGCTTTAACCAGTTATTTGTTGGCAATAACCATGAGTAATTGGGTTAAAATTGTAGAACTTAATAATCTCTTTGAGGCGGAATCCATTTGCCAGTTGTTGATGAATAACGACATTGAAACCACAAAAGTGAATAAAACGGATAGTTCCTATGCCCAGTTATTTGGTAAAATAGAAATATATTGCCACCAACAAAACATAGTGCAAGCATTGCACTTAATTAGCACCAATTTAACCAACAAATAGTAAAAGAATATGAGTAATTTTTGGCAAAGAGCCCTTACAGGCGTATTTTTTGTTTTAACCATTGTATTGTGCATCGTATTGAATGAATGGTCGTTTTACATATTGCTTTTTGCTATCAACTTTTTGTGTTTAAGAGAATTTTACCAATTAATGCTGCCAGATAAAAACTGGATAGAGCAGTATTTGGGCGTAATAGCAGGTACTATTATCAATATCATGTTTGCTTTAATTATCCGCAATCAACTTGATATTAGCTGGTTTTACCATGTAATACCTATTTTCTTATTTATGTTTATCATCAAATTATTTGAAAATACCAAAAGAGAATTTGATACAATTGCTTACCAAGTATTGGGACTATTATATATCTGTTTTCCGCTTACCATGTTGGCTGGTTTTGGCCGATTTAATAGCCTTATATATGATGGGGCATTGCCAATTGGCTTTTTTATTATGCTATGGACATGCGATACTGGTGCGTATTTGGTTGGGCGTAAGTTTGGCAAAACAAAATTGTTTGAGCGCGTAAGCCCTAAGAAAACATGGGAAGGAAGTTTTGGCGGTGCTGCCATGGTTATATTAGTGGCGTTTATACTGGTACGCTTTGAATATTTTGATATTTTGGCACTACATGAATGGATTATTATTGGCCTAATTACGCTGGTGTTTGGCACCTTTGGCGACTTAACAGAATCGCTTTTGAAACGCAATATCAACGTAAAAGACTCTGGTAATTTATTGCCAGGGCATGGAGGTGTTTTAGATCGTTTTGATGGCTTATTCTTATCTGTGCCTGCAATCAATTTTTATCTATTATTCACCAACTAGTATTACGCAAGTAATACATCTATTTTTTGCTTTCATTTTAGCATAAAAAGTACTTCATAACTACGGCTGTTATTTTTTACTTTTTTTTTTCTGCAAATCTCTTTTTGGGGAAATTGGTGTGTTTTTGCCCTTTTTTCGACCCGTTTTAACTCAACAAGCCTTATTTTACTGATAGTAAGCCCGTTTTAAGGGCGTTTTTTCGTACTCAATTTTCTGATTTTTTAAAAATTTATGTGGGGTTTTCCCTACATTTTTTAGGGTTTTCCCTAAAAAAATAGAGTGTTTTCCCTCTATCATTTGTAATTTAAAGTTTGTTGTTTTGACATAGAAAATGGCATTCTATTAGTTATAAAAGTATTTTATATGGGAATAATAAAGGATATATACGATATAGGAAAGGACCTTTATTCGGTAGTAAATACCGTAAATAAGGAATCCAATGCAAAGCTAGTACTGGAAAAAGAATCACTGAGCCACTTATTGCATGATATAGGTGTGCTGCTAAACGAAACTTACTTACAAATAAAGCAGCACGAATACCCTGCTGATAAATGCAAAGAATTGGAAGTATTAGCCTATTACTTAAAAGACTTACTGAAGCACTTTGTTGACAAGGAGAGGGCCATTGCTATAAGTGAGCAATTACTAATGGCACATAGGGTTGAAAAATTGTTTCAGCAAGTGCACACTGGAGAAATAAGCAAACAAGAATTGGAACAGTTAAATGAGGCGGCTGGGTTTTTCAAAGCCAATTCCAAACTAATCAAATTTCTATAAACAACCCTAAAATAAATAAAATGAAAAAAAACCTACATCAATTAAAGTACCTAGCTCTTGCACTCATCATGCACTTAGGTGTTCATGCACAAAGCAGTCTTGATCCTATTTACCGCAAGGCCATACAAACGGCCATGTATCCAGAAACCAATACCAAGGATACCAATTTAATTGCCATTACCAAAGACAATAAGAACTTGATATGGAAAACCATTAATGGTGAAGATTATGTGTTAGTAGTAAGTTGGAAATCCAAAAACTTTTATGGCGATTCAGGGGCTTACAATGGACCATACCAAATATGGGTAACTACTGCTCCTGAGCTGCAAAAACGTATTCGCAAAGAAAAATCACCTAACGTTGATATGCGTTTAAAACAATTATTAGGTTTACCACCCAATGCCACCAATAGTTTATTTATAGAGTTTTGGGTACGCCCTGCCGATTTGTTTAGACCATGCCCTGATAAGGAAATAACAGATAAGAAATGCAATACCTGTTTCAATGGACAAGATTCATTGGATAAAGCCTATATACAATGGATTAACGACTCACGCATATCACGCTACTATACCTGTGGTTTATACAACCAATACCCTTGGACAGAACTGGGCTATACTTATGATTGGAGTCCTAGTAATAAAAGCCATATTGGTTTATGTGAGTTTGTAATAGATGCAAATAAAACCATTTATGTAAACAAGGTATATACTACAGCTGAATACCTTAAATAAACCAAATACCCTCTAAAAGCTAAACATGAAAAACCGCTCCTAACATTTCCGCTCCCCAATTGGGGGCGGGGAATGGAGAGGACAAATTAACAAAAGGGGAGTAAAGCCGAAAATCCTGTAATGAGTAAGTATAAAGGGTATCCAAAAAAAATGTCTTGGATAAAAATAAGTTTAACATAAATGCTGGTCTGCGAAAGCCAAAGGGCTGACCACCCAAAGTAACAGAAACAGAATTATAAAGTGGAGCAGAACCCACTCAAAAAAACGAAAATAATTTGCAATAAAGATATTCAACAAGCTTATAAAAAGATATAACAAGCTTCGGAAGAAACACTACTATATAAACCATTATTCTTGGTTGCAGCCTATTTAGAAATTAATTAAAACAAAAACAATTATTATGACAAACTTATCTTCCTTAACCACAGCATGTGTAGATCCTATTTTAGAGACGCAATACCCCAGATTGGAGCCTTTTACAGGTTCTCAGCCAAGCCTACCCCAATATTGGAAGTGCACTTGTTTGCTTCATCCTTTTAGTCCTATTCAAAGTAATAGTACTCCCGAAGATAAAGCGAGTCCGTTTTTTGAAGTTTGTACAGCCACCGTTTATTATGCAGAAAGTACTGGCTTAAATGCATACCTAAAAGGAAGCAGTGGCAGAGAATGGTGGTATAGGGTTACACCGAGTGAAACAACAGTATCAACTGATGGTATTAATTATACTCCAATAAATTTGGGTTGGACAGTTCCTACTACCAACTGGTTTGGGAATGAGAGTGGTAATGCAAGCTGTGCAGGAACTAGTTATTTGAACTGGATGCAAGCACAACAAGTAAATTGGTGGAAAATTCCAGTTGGTGATACCTCTCCCCCTCCTGCCACATGGATGTGGTTTGATAGCCTTACCAATTTTCCAGTACGTCTTATGTTTGGGCAAGGTCCTAGTTCTCCTACTAATGGAGATACTAATCAACTAGCTCTTTTTCAAATGTTTTCTTTTACCTATTTCCCCTCTTTTGAAGCATTAACAAGTAACCCTTTAAATTTACCTTTAGAAGATCCAAGCATTGTTGGTTTTTCTTTTGGTAATCCCAACAGATATCAACTGTTTGAATGGAATGAAAATTTTGGCATGACCGTTTTCATGACACCCGTAAATGAACAATTCAATCCGCTGCCTACAAGGGTTTTATATGTATGGAAGCCTGACAGTCAATACCAAGTATCTTCTGACAGAAGTCAGAATACTTTAATGAAATACAACTATAATCCTCAAAATCCTTTTACGGCACAAGTTGCGCTTCTCACTGGGCCAGCTCCACAAGGGGTAACGCCACCACTTAACAGTGATGCAGGTTTTCTAATAAATTATGAAGATGGTCAAACAACTTGGGTTAACTTTCCATTTCCACAAGAGCCGCCTACTTGGGTTCAAATACCAGCCATAGAAGGCACTATTCAAGCCACAGTAATAAATAACCCAACACTTTGCCCAAGTGAAACAGTAACCATACTATCGGTACTTTTTCCACCTTCAGGTAATAATTATCCAGATTCAACGTATTTATGGACTTGGTATAGTCCAATCAATGCTAGTGGTCGTAGAAGTCGCCCGGTTACGTTTATGCAATCACAATCAGGAGTTGGAGTAGGGACTAGCCTTGCCTTAGCAGATTATTTTGACTATGAGGAATTCGTAAACCCAATTGAGCCTTGTAATTTTGCAGTTCCTCCGTGCGATTTTACAGTTGCTGCTAAGCCTAGTCTTAGTACTCAAACAAACCCCAATCCCGCTTATCCTTGGGTTGATACAGGTATTAGCATTAATGCAAACATAGTTGCAAATATTTCTTATTTAAGTGGTTTATGGACAGCTAATCCAAATGATAACAATGGAGAACTATATAATGCTGCTGGTAATCCAACGTATATCAACGCCAAATCTGGCTATACCATGCCCAATGAAAACGAAGGTGCTCTTATAGGACGAATAGGGCAAACTGTTTTTCTAATTGGAATGGGTGTTACTACTCCAGTTGGACTCAGTGGAAATTTGCAGCTCTGCATCAACGATGATTTAAACGGAGAATATGGTGCTGGATTGGCGGATAACATTGGCTCTATAGTTATGCAGATAACAGTTGGATCATAGTGAAATATGATGGTAGTTCAGTATAGGTTAATGTATAAGCAATGAAATTGGTGTCCTCATTTAGCAAAAAAGTAGGCGAGGACACCAATAAAACAAAAGGAGTAAAGCCGAAAATCCTGTAAAAGAGTAAGCACCATTAATTATGAAACAAAACAATATAGCATCAGGTCTTTGGACTTACCGAAGCCTTTTAAACAATCCTGATTTATCAGTTGATTTTAATGACCTTGAATTTGGAAGAGGCAACCTCCTAATAGAGGAAGCCGATGGCATTGTAAAAGGTAAAATTTACGGCCCAGGTTGGGAATTGCAGTTAAATGGCTCTTTCCAATATGGCAATCCTGCCACCTTGTGGTTTCAAGGGTCTGGAATTGTGAGTGGCTCAGCTTGGGTATATGATTACTTATGCTATGTAGTACCACATATACCCAACGGTGTAAACCAAGTTCCTGCATTGGTGGGCAGTGTAACGCGCGCCATTCCGCACCCCAACGGCAGCGGTGGAACAAGTCCTGCTGGTGTGGTGGCTTCATTTTATGCCGTATTGCAACCACCTAAAAAGAGTAAAGAATAATTTGATACAATATGAACCAAGCCGTTTCCAATGCCCCGCCTTGTTGTTGCAGTCAAAAGGCGGCACCACCCCTAGAGGTAAAACCAGCAGCAATAAGTAAAAAGCCTATCAATGCTATTTCTAGTTCATTGCTCAGCTTTGTAATTGCTTTTTTTCCAAAATGTCCCGTTTGTTGGGCTGCCTATATGAGTATGTTTGGGAGTTTCGGACTTTCCAATATTCCATACATCCCATGGCTTTTGCCAGTGCTTATGGCTTTTTTAGCCTTGCATTTGTTTTTTATTTTCAAAAAGGTAAAAACAAAAGGATATGGTCCTTTTGTAGTAAGCCTCATTGGAGCCTTAATTATAATAGCAGGCAGAACATTTTTCCCATTAAGTAATAGCGTGCTATTTGTAGGCATGGCATTTATTTTAAGCGGTTCACTTTGGAATAGTTTTTCCATTCCAAATTTTAAACTCAATTACCAATCATCCATTCAATAAATAAACAACCAACAAAAATATGAAAGCAACAAAAAACTTAAAATTAAGGGTTTCCCTTTTAGACCTACAAATTGCCTACGAAAAGGGCAACAAAAAACCATTGGAAGATTTAATGCGTGCTTGGAAAGGCATCAAAGAATTACCTCCAGAAAGTCCCCATTCGTTCTTTGTGCTTGGAGGCTTCCATGGCGAACCATTTAGAGCTGCTGGAGCTACAGATTATAATTATTGGGGTGGTTATTGTAACCATGGAAATGTATTGTTTCCTACTTGGCACCGGGTGTACTTGTTAAAACTAGAAGAAGCTTTACAAAGTATTAAAGGTTGCGAAAATGTGAGCCTTCCATTTTGGGATGAAACCAATGATGATACCTTAAAAAACGGAGTGCCTTGGCCTTTGACCGATGAGTATTTTACTTTTAGCAATGGCGAAACCATTCCCAATCCTTTACGCTCATTTGTATTGCCTGTAGCCTTAGAGGACAAAGCAATTGAAGATGGCACCTATAATTATTCAAAACCTGAGGGATACGAAACGGTACGTTATCCTTATTCTGGATTAGTGGGCACACCAGAAGATGCTGCGGCAACAGAAGTGCACAATGCCAAATATCCGTATAACGTTGGAACTGCTTATTTAAACGACAATGTAATTACTTGGTTAACAAGTTCAGAAATACCCAATCCAAATGCAACCCATCCAGAAAGAGGTTTTGTACTAAAGCAGTTCGAAAACTGCTTAAATGCCCCTAACTATACCGTGTTTTCTAATACTACTTCAGCTGCGGAATGGAATAGCCAACTTGACCAAGGTGTTGATCCTATTACACCATTAGAATCGCCACATAACAGTATCCACTTGGCAGTGGGTGGTTTTGATGCACCCGGTTATCGAGCTTCAAAAGTAGAAGGGGCAAATGGCGATATGGGTGAAAATAATACTGCCGGTTTAGACCCTATATTTTTCTTTCACCATTGCAATATAGACAGGGTATTTTGGCTCTGGCAAAAAAAGTTCAAAAAAACAGAACAAATAGAATTAATAGCAGAGTATCCAGGTACCAATTCATCTGACGGTGGCACACAGCCTGCTGTTGGCCAATCACCCAATAGTTATTTAACCTTGGATAGTCCATTGTATCCATTTAAAAAATCAAATATTGTAGGCGATTATTATACCTCCAACGATTGTGTAAACATACACAACCTAGGTTACGACTATGGAAAAGGCTCATTAGATGAATTAGCCAAACCATTATTGAAAGCTGCGGCCCCTGTTAAAAGTGGTGGCCAATTAATTAAAATAACAAAGCTAAACCGCGCAGCCAGAAAAGGTTCGTTTATTATTGCTGCATATAGCCATACAATAGACGAAAATGGCAATCCTCAAAAAGAACTACTGGGTTTTGAAGCAGTACTAAGCCGTTGGAATGTGGTAAAATGTGCCAATTGTCTAACCCATTTAGAAACAAAAGCATTCATTAAAATACCTAATAAACATCCTTTGAATTTGCTGGGAAGAAGTGAAGCTGCCAATGCTATTTCTATTTCTATTACCGACCGCAATGGCTTGGTAGAAGAACCAGAAACAGAAAAGCAAGCAAATCGCTTGGCTGCTTCGAATGAAAGGCAATTATATAAAATGGAATTGTATTAAAAAATAAGTGTAAATAAACAATGCAGGTTTTTATTCCTGCATTGTTTATACTTTTAGTAGTTTTAAAAGATGTAATAAAAAAATACAAAGAGGCTTATAAACCAAGTTAACAACCCCAAAAACTCAAAATTTTAATATAGAAAACAATTAAAAAATACAAATTATGAAAAAACAAATTACACTAGCAGTTATTGCATTGTTTGCAGGAGGCTTAATGATTCTACAAAATTGTGGCTCTGGCATTGGTGGTTATGGAGGAAATACCGCTAGCGGTGCTAGTCCTTGCCCTGCTCCTGCATCGTGGTTTCCCCACTCACAAACCCCAAAACCAATAGAAAATGGCCCTTCAAGCCCTTTTTATAATATTAATACTACTACCAATTGCGATTTCCATTTATGGTCGTGGCAGAAGTTTTTATACTTAACGCAAACCGATGCCAATGGTAAAGCCCGCTTTGAAAACCTAGTTCAAGTAAACAACCAAATGCAATTTTTAGGCACTTCTTTGAATTTAATAGATAGTAGCCAAGCGGGAACTGGAACTATTTTAGTGGACAAACAGGGAAGAGCAATTTATTATTCTATATATATGGATCCTATCATGTATGGATTTGCTAAAATTTATACCAACTTATTCAAACTGAAATGCTATACCAACGGCAAACTCGACTCAAATAAATTACACCAATACGGATATGATACACTCAATTATCCTGTAGGTTCTTTTGAGTTAAAAGCCGCTTGGATTATGGCTTCATCCGTACCGGCAAACCAGTTACAAAACTTTTATGTGAGTACAGCTAAGTTTAATGGATCAAATGTAAAAGTTGCGCTGGTTGGTATTCATATAGCTGGCAGAGTAGTAAATCACCCTGAGTTTATTTGGGCAACTTTCGAACATAAAAATGCGGCACCTACCGCACAGTGGCCAGCCAATATTTTAACAGATTCGACCCCTAATCCTGCACAAGTATTGAGCACCAACGATTATTTGTTTTACAACGCAAATACACCCATGGATTCTTGCTCTATTGTAAAAAAATCTGGTGTAGTGGGACCTTTTAAAAGCATTTACCATTTATTCGACCATGGAACACAGCCAGAGTATGTAGGCATTACACAAGCTGCAAAATCGCAAGACTCTTCCAATTTAGTAAATATTGATAGCATCAACGCCAGTGTATTTGCACAATTAAGCCCTAGCGATGTATGGAGCAATTATGAGTACTTTGGCTCTATTTGGACGGATCCTACCGTGGCTACCCTGCAACCTCATAACTCAAGTATTGGTTCACTAAAAGCAGCTAATCTGCGTGGTTCGCGTGCGCTTAGTAATATAGCAGCCGAAACGTATATTCAATATTCAGATTTTGGTACGCCTACACCCACACCTACGCCAACAATATCACTTAACTGTTTTGGTTGCCACAATACCTTTGATTACAATAATAATCAAACAGGCTATAATTTGGCACTAAGCCATTTATTTAGTAATAACCTAAGTTTAATAACCAAGCAAAAAACCATTGACCAACAACATTTACCACAAAGTAAATAAGCAAATTTACACACTATCGGACTACAATACCAATATGATATTTACCGATAGTGTGTAAATGCCAACCAATAGAAATGACTAGTATGTGGCATTATTTGTATCATTATATTATAGGAGTAAAAATACCTATAAATGGGTATAGATATCCTTTGGTATTGAAAGCATATTTGACAATTAAAATACTTTAAACAAAACAACAATTAACTAGCTATGTCAAACGAAAAATACAAAATCCTTTCCTTAGATGGTGGTGGCTCGTGGGCCATACTAGAAGCCATGGCGCTTAACGACATCTATAAAAACAGCAGTGTAGGCAATAAGTGCAAAGATATTCTTGCTCAATTCGATTTGGTTGTTGCCAATTCAGGTGGAAGCCTAGTGCTGGCAGCCATGTTAGCCCGCGATGATATGGACGATGTGGTAAACCTATTTAAAGAGAAAGCCACCCGTGATAAAATATTTAGCCCATTGAAATGGAGTGAAAAAAGTTTGGTTTCTATGGTAGCAAGCTTAATGAAAATAGGCCCCAAATATAAAACCACAAGAAAAATAGATGGCCTCAGAAATGTGTTGGGTGCTTTGGGCGATACCCGACTGGAAAACATACCCAAAAAAATGCAGATACCCAATACGCAATACATGATTATGGGTTATGATTACGATAAAAACAAAGCCACCTATTTCCGCTCCAGCAACATTAGTTTATCTACTTCAAAAGCTGCCGGCCAAGCAAGCGAAGTAACCTTGGCACAAGCGGTGCATGCTAGCAGCAATGCCCCTATCAATTATTTTGACGAACCTGCTGCGTTTTTAAACCAAGGTAAAACCCGCAGGTATTGGGATGGAGCCATTGGGGGTAATAACAATCCTTGCATGGTAGGAGTAATTGAAGCCATGGCAAATGGGGAAAAAGCAGGAGATATAGAAGTGCTTTCCATAGGCACTGGCAATACGCTTTTGCCTATTAGTTCATATACAGATGCAGCTTATGATACCTACAGTTTTTTGGTAAAAGAAAAAACCAAGCAATCCCTATTGAGTGATGTGGCCAGACAAGCCAGTACTATTTTAAACGAGCCTCCTGATATTGCTTCGTATATGGCACATATTGTATTGGGTGGAGATGGAAAAAATGATAGTACTCCTGAAATAGTACGCATGAATGCTTTGATTTCACCTGTACTCATTAACAACAAATGGACACTACCAGCGGGTTTTGACCCTGATAAGTTTAAGAAATTAATTGCTTTAGACATGGACGCTGTAGCAGATGAGGAAGTAGCACTGATAGAATACTTGGGCAATAAATGGTTGAGTGATGGCGTAAAAAACCAAGCCATAAGAGCAGATAATAACCTGGATTGCCAAATAGGGCATGGCAAATACAGCGATGCTAAAAAGGCTTGGATAAAAATAAGTGGTATCTAATAAAGTACACTTTTAATAATAAAAAAATGGCAGAGAATAATAACTTTTTAGATACCAGTTCAAAAATAGCATCATTAATAGCTGCGCTATTTGCATTGTATATTGGTGTAAGGTATTCTGATATGGAAAAACAACTGAAAGTTTCCAGCGACCAGTTGAATATCAGCATCAGTCAAATGAACAGAAGCCAAGACTCTCTTGACTTTGAACGCAAACACCGGTTTATAATATATGAAAAAGTGTACAGTGCTGTAGAGAGTAAACAAGATGCAAAAATTGACATGGCAGCTATTTTAGTAACAGAAATGTTAGCAGGCGATCAGTTTCAAAAAGAATTACTCAAAGTATTGGGTTCCCTGCATAGCTCAGTTAGTCCAACTACGCAAGATTTAATAAATACCACCATTGCCCAATTAGATACGGCCAAAAAATACGAAGATGAAAAGGCCACACAAAGTGAAAAGTTTTCAAGTATTAGGAGCGATAAAGTGTTGCGTAAAGATTTTTTGGTGGATGTTTTTTACTTGGAATCGAAGGGGGAAACACAAAAACAAATAGCCAATACCTATGCAAAACTATTAAAGCAAAATGGTTTTGATGCCAGGGTACGAAAACTAAGCGATGTAGTAAACGCCCGTAAAGGATATAAAATATATACCAACCAAATAAGGGTAGAGGCGGGTAACGAAACAGAAATAGAATTGGGTAGCGATGTACAAACCATTGTTAAACCCAATACCCTATCCGTGCAGCAAGTAAGCCAATCATCGCCTGGGTATATCAGTATATTTTTAGTAGAATAAATAAAAATTCATTGTATAAATTTAAAAGGAGTAAAGCCGAAAATCCTGTAAAGAGTAAGCGAAAAAAATTATGAAAAAAATATTTACAATAACAATCATTTTACTCTCAAATTTAGCTATTAACAATTTGAAGTCACAACCTAAAATTTCATTCAATGGATCTCCATCTTTAACAAAAGGTAACATCAATACAGAATTATTAACCGATATCATTTTGAAAAAACAAGATGAAGTAAAAAAAAGAATCTATAAAAATACAGTAGTAAGATATTTTAATACAGGTGATAAAACTAAAAATTTCAGAAACTTCACTATGCAATTTTATTTTTATCAAATATTAGATGAAATAACTTCTGGTAAAAACAGTAAAATAATAAGTAAAAAAGTGACTGAAAACTTGTTAGATTTAGCATATGTTTATGGTTTTTATATTTATAATGGCAATAAAGCCCCTATCTCTTTTTCAATTACTGATACTCAAGAGGTTTATAAGGAAAAAGTTTTAGCATTAGACCCTGATGATGAAAAAAACAAATTAGCAAGAGATGGAAGGTTAGATTTTAATATGAAAATTGATAAATATTTTTCAATATTATTACGTGATAATGGTAATAATAAAAACTATAAATTCAATATAGATATAACTAAAGAGGAGGATTTCAAATATTGGTCGAATGTTCAATCTAACTATCTTGCTACCAATGACACTTTAGATATTGCTGCCCTCAGAACAAACTTGCAAAATTACTATGGCTTAATAGGAAGTGGAAATAATATAAAAGATTTTGTTAATAAACTAGATAAGAAAAGCGATAAAATAAAAATGACAGAAGAAAACTTTATTGCCTTTAAAAATATTATAACAGAGATTGCCCATATGCTTAAATCAGAATCAGATGGTAATCTACTAAGTAATGTATTATTATTTATAATAGATAATTCTATAGTCAACTTCGAACAATCAGTAAGTGATACAACTGGCTATGTATATTTTGATATTGAAGCATTT
>JANMIV010000379.1:0-1109 GCA_031375995.1 Bacteroidota bacterium | reverse complement strand
CAAGTTGTCCGTTCACAGCAACCGAATAGCGTTCGTTACCAGCAGCACGCAAAAGACCATCTGCATAACCTATACTAATCGTTCCTATACGTAAATCTTTGTTTGCCAAACCTTTACGACTATATCCTATACTTTCACCTTTCGGAATATTTTTAATTTGAGAAATCGTTGCTTTGAGTGTATTCACGATTTCGAGTTGCGATTGCACACTCGGATTACTGTCCACACCGTAAATCCCGATACCCAAACGCACCATATCAAAATGATATTGCGGAAAACGGATAATACCTCCTGTATTGCAAATGTGTCGAAGCGGACGATAGCCAATTTCGCTTGCGATTTGCTCATACATTTCAGAAAAAAGCGTCACTTGTCGGCTCGTAAAATCATCGTGTTCGGCAGCATCTGAGCCAGCCAAATGTGAAAAAACACTTTTCACAACGATATTTTTATGCGCTTCCAAAATCGTCGTAAGTTGCTGAATATCAGCCTTTTCAAAACCCAAACGGTGCATTCCTGTATCAAGTTTGAGATGAATAAAAAGCGTTTGTTCGTTATTTTTTAGGTACAATAAAAAACGCTCCAATTCCGAAAAACAATAAATTTCTGGCTCTAAATTATAGCGCAAAAGTGCAGGAAAAGACGCTTCTTCGGGATTTAAAACCAAAATTGGCAACTTAATTCCTTCCTTTCGTAGCGCAACACCTTCGTCCGTATAGGCCACGCCGAGGTAATCCACTTGTTGATATTCCAAAAGTTTTGCGACTTCCGTACTACCGCTTCCATACGCCGAAGCCTTTACCATGACCAACATTTTTACATTTTTTTGCAAAAAACTATCATATACATTCAGATTGTGTCGTAACGAATCGAGGTTTATTTCCAAAACGGTACGATGTGCTTTTTGAGCTAAAAATGCTGCAATTCGCTCAAATTCAAAAGTTCTTGCGCCTTTGAGCAAAATGGTTTCTTGGCTAAAATCTGAAAATTTTGCTTCTTGTAAAAATGCTTCTGTGGATTTGTAATGGTATTTTAAAATGCTGTTAGTCAGATATTTATGGCTTTTTTCTCCTATTAAAATAAGTTTATCTATTTGCTTTTCTTGTAGT
>JANMIV010000357.1:0-6441 GCA_031375995.1 Bacteroidota bacterium | reverse complement strand
CTGAAGGTCTATATTCTTTTAAATAACAGTGTATTATGGTGCTGTTAACTACTTTACTAGGTTTACCAGAGCCATTTCTAATCCTTTTTTCAGTAATCCATTGTGTTTAGGGTTGAACTGATGTAAGCGCATCATGGCTTGCCATATAATTTTGGAGGTATCTTTAAATATAGCTTCATCGCTTAGGTCTAAGTCGTTATTGCTTTGGCAATAGGCAAATACGCGTGCCATTCCGCAATTGGCAATAAAATCGGGTATTACTGCTGCTTGGTCATCAGCATAATTGGCTATAGTACCTAAGAATATTTCTTCATCGGCAAATGGAACATTGGCACCACAACTAATTACTTCTAAGTCATTCAGTGCCATTCTATCTATTTGTTCTTGGGTAATTAGTCTGGAAGCGGCTGCAGGAACAAATATTTCGGCACCCATATCCCAAATTTTCTCATTTACTTCTTCAAAACTGAGTAGGTTTGGGTGTACTAGGGTATTACCTTGTTTATTAAGAAATAGGTCTTTTATTTCTTCTTTGCTAAAGCCCGTATTGTTAATTAATCCGCCATTGCGGTCAATAATACCCACTATCATTACGCCATATAAACTAAGGTAATAGGCAGCAGCAGCACCTACATTTCCCCATCCTTGAATAATAGCACGTTTCATATTGATATTGCCACCCCAAATGCCATAATAATGACGCACAGCTTCGGCTACTCCAAAGCCTGTAATCATATCGGCAGTTACTAAGTTTTTATCATCAGCAGGGATAAAACGTAAGTCGGTTAGTTTTTTAGAAACGCCTTCTTTTAAATTATCTATCCTTTTTTGTTTGTCTGCTGCATTTAGTTTTAAATGACCATTTACAGTACCTTCTTGCGGGTGTAGGAGTCCTAATTTTTCTGTAATTGGAATTACTTCATGTATTTCATCTACATTTAAATCGCCACCCGTTCCGTAGTAAGACTTTAGCAGCGGCATTACTGCTGCATACCAACGCTCTAATACTTCTTTTTTGCGCGGATCGTTTGGATCAAAATTAATACCCGATTTAGCCCCACCTATTGGAGGACCAGCAATGGTAAATTTTATTTCCATGGTTTTGGCAAGTGAGGTTACCTCGTGTTTGTTTAAACCTTTTCGCATACGAGTTCCTCCTCCCGCAGAGCCACCTCTAAGGGAATTGATAACCACCCAACCTTCTGCTTCTGTTTCACTATCTTTCCATTCAAAAACAATTTCAGGTTGTTTGTCTTCGTATTTTTTTATGAGTTTTTGTAATTGCATATTTATTCTTATAAGGTATTGTTCTTTGGTGTTAATTGTTTTGTATTAATTGACTAAAATTACCGTGTAAAGCCCCTCCAATACTGTTTTTTGTGGCTCCAGTTACGCTATTTAAAATATTAACTTCGTTCCTTACCCTTAGCACGCCTAAGAATGCAAATAACAAAGCTTCTTTGTAATTTATGAGCATATTGTTGGGCACAATAATTTCGCAGGTGGTTTTACTTTTTATACTTTCAACTAAGAAAGTATTGAAGGCTCCCCCACCTGTTACCAGTACTTTTTTTAGCTGGTTTTGGTTTAGTACTAGCGCAATTTGTTCACTAATATGTGCTACCAGAGTAGCCATTTTTTCTGCTTCACTGGTATCTAAATACGATTTAACAATGGGCCAAAAGGCTTCATTAATCCATTCTCTTCCAAGAGATTTGGCACCGCTTTTTTGGTAAAATGGCAAATGGTTCAATTCTTCTAAAAGCTGAGCATCTATCTCCGCACTGGCAGCAATTTTGCCTTCATTGTCAAAAGGTAGCTTGAGCCAACGTGCAACGCGATTAAGTACAATATTGCAAGGGGAAATATCGAAGGCTAAAGTCTGATTATTTGATTTATAGCTGATATTAGAAATTCCACCTAGGTTTAAACAGGCATCATATTCGTTAAATAACACTTGATCGCCCATGGGTACTAAGGGAGCACCTTGCCCACCAAGCATTACATCTATGGCTCTAAAGTTATTAATAACGGGCAAATTACTTTCGGCACTGATTCCAGCTCCACAGCCTATTTGTGCGGTATAGCCTAAGTCTGGTTGATGAAAGATGGTATGCCCATGAGAAGCAACAAAATCAATAGTAAGTGAATTTTCTTGGATAAATTTTTTTACCAATTGCCCTAAATAACGGCCATAAAAAGCATCTGTTTTAGGGTATATTTCAATAGGCTGCTTATACAATTGAGAAAGTCGTACACGCCATTTTTCCTCATAAGGAATGGTCTGTGCCTCCACTATTTTATAACTCCATGTATTGTTATTTAATTCAAACTCACAATAGGCAATGTCCACTCCATCCATAGAAGAACCACTCATTACACCAATTACTCTGTATTTATTCATTTTACTTTTGAAAAAATAGTGCGCGAATATATTACAATTTGCTAGTCAATGTAATGTTTTTTGTCATTGTGCATACAAATTGAAAAGTATAATTGGAATCCAAATACAATATACGTTTTAATAAACGTGTTGGCCACCATTGATACTGAGGTTGGCTCCAGTAATAAAGCTTGCTTTATCAGAGGCTAAAAAAGAAACTAAATGAGCTACTTCATCAGTACCGCCTAATCTACCTACGGGTATTTGTGCAATAATTTGATTGCGAATTTCTTCTTTAACAGCCATTACCATATCTGTTCCAATATATCCTGGCGAAATAGTATTTACCGTAACTCCTTTATTGGCAACTTCCATGGCCAAAGTTTTAGTAAAACCATGCACTCCTGCTTTTGCCGCAGAATAATTGGCTTGTCCAAACTGACCTCTTTGCCCGTTTACAGATGAAATATTGATAATTCTACCCCATCCATTGTCTATCATGGGGTTAATGAGGTGACGTGTGCAGTTAAAAACACTATCAAGGTTGGTGCTCATTACTGCTTTCCAATTTTCGTAACTCATTTTTCTAAATGCACCATCTCTCGTTATTCCAGCATTGTTAACTAAAATTTCAATAGGACCAATTTCAGCAGTAATTTTTTCTATCATACTACCACATGATTCAAAATCTGAAACATCGCCATAGTAAATGCCAATGTTGTAACCTTCGCTTTTTAGTTTTTCTTGCCAAACTAATGCCTTACTTTCTGTGTGGTAGTTGCCTATTACTTGGTAACCGTCATCATACAACTTTTTGCACATGGCTGTTCCTAGTCCACCTGTTGCACCAGTTACTAATACTACTCTTTTTTTTTCTTCGCTCATATTATTTTAGATTTATTATGTGTAAAAATAATAGAATTTCTGAAAAAGCAAAACAGAAAATGTTGAATAACAGCGCTAATCGCATTGTGATTAAGTAATCAAAGCGGTAATTGATTATTTGATGTTCAAAATGGGCGATGTTTTTCTAAAGGAGGCAATAACACCAAATCCATTGCTGGTATTGCTATATTGAGGTGTGGGCTCTGAAAATGGATCGTCACCAACATATTCCAAGCGTCTAATATGGTATTCGTAGTAGTGAATATCTGTAAGCAATAAATGAAATTTGACGGCTAGTTTATCGGAAGAAGTGTTGTAATTGTAGTCTTCAAAAGTTAAGTTGTATTGCTCCTCTTTCTGATTTTGATTGTTAAATAATCGATTGCCCACTAAAGAATAGGAAGTATCTCTCAATTCAGATGGATACCAAACTATTGTTTCTGGTGTAATGCGGTAATAATTTTTTGTATTTGGCAAGTCTTTAAAAACGCAATTATAACTGTAATATGGGCCATTTTCAGTATAGTTATTACTTAGTTGCTTGTATGATATAGATTCAATTTGAATGTTATTAGCTGGAACAGTAGTAGAGCCACTTACCATGTTATTGTTTGTTTTTGCAGTAACGGTGTAACTTATACCTCCTTTTATTGGATATTTGTTTTGTGAAAGAATGTATTTTCCGTTATTATTATCAAAGGGAATGGTATCCTTAGTGCCATCGGAGCCTTCAATGGTAACCGTTGCATTGGTTTCTATACTACTATTAGAGTAAGGAGCAAATATTGGGTTGGAGTATTCTAAACTTACTTCTATGTCTTTATTTTCGGGCGAAAGAAAACTAAACATGACCAACTCTTTGTTTGCTTTTGGTATTTTTACATCAGTTGCTTCTTTTTCGCAAGAAGAAACCATGCTAATTAAAAGAACTAAAAAAAGATATATGGAGATTGTTTTTATTTTGTTTGTAGATTTCATCGTTTTAAAATTTAATGTTCCAAGAAATAGATGGAATGAGTGGAAATAAAGTAACTTGTTTTAAGGAGCGATTGCCTGCAATATCGCTACTGATAAAATAGAAATAAGTATTGTATCTGTTGTAAATATTGTAGATGCTTATTTCCCATGTTCGTATCCAATGTTTCATTTTACGGGTTAATTGTATGCCAACATCCATTCGGTGGTAGGCTGCCATTCTGAATTGGTTTCTGCCTGTATATTGCGAAACTTGTGTAAAAGAAGATGTAGTACCGATGCTTCCCGGGTTATGCGCAGGTGCATTGAATTCTGCTATGGGCAAAGTGATGGCATTGCCCGTTCCGTAAACCCAAGTTCCTGAAAGGGTAACGCCATTTTTATCATTGGTCATTTTTCGGATTTTGTAAATAGCAACAACGGATATGTCATGTCTGCGGTCATGTCTTGCCCAAAAGGCTTTGCCAAAGTTTAACTCATCAAATTGCCATTGTGTAAAGGAAAGTGTATAGCCAATCCAGCCAGTAAGTTTACCTACCTTTTTTTGCACTAACAGTTCGGTTCCATAACTCCAGCCTTGTCCAGCAGTAATGTTTTGTTCCCAGTTGTAATTATTGGTTGTGGAGAAACCGTCAGTCTTGCTACTAGTGCCTAAAAAACTGGCTCCTTCTTTATAAGCTATAATATTATCCATTGTTTTATAGTACCCTTCTAAACTTACACTAAAATCTTTTTCTATAAAATCTTTTGCAAACCCTGCGGCTACTTGCCAACTTTGCTGTGGTTTAATATTGTTTGAAGAGGGAACCCATAAGTCAGTAGGTAAGCCTACACCAGTATTGGAGAGCAGATGAATATACTGGTTCATGTATGAGAATGATGCTTTGGCTGCAAGCGTAGAATTGATATTGTAGCTAGCATTGAAACGAGGCTCTAAGTTGATATAGTTGCGCTGTTGTGTGGCAAAATGAGTAATACGCAGACCTGGGTTGAGTCTTAGTTTCAAACCTAATTTTATATCATCTTCCACATACAGTGCATTTTCAAAAGCTCCTATTTGATTTACTTTGTTGGTGTTGCTATTGGCAATTTTATCATCAATTACCAATGCTGATGGTGTAAATAAATGATAAATAGATTGTAAACCAGCTTTTATATTGTGGTTGTTATTTGGTCTGTAATCCATATCGTATTTTAGCATATAGTCCCTTATGCCAGAGGAAAAATTCAAGCTGAAATTATTGCTTTTTTGTATCACTGTAAAGTCGTAATCGGTAAATACTGCAGATGCATTGGCAAATAATTTATTGGTAAAAAGATGATTCCATCTTACGGTAGCCGTTGCATTTCCCCAGCCTATGCCATATTCGTTTTTTTCTGTACTGCTATAATTGTTGTATCCATAGGCTTTATCTCTACCCCAATATCCACTTACGTACAGTTTGTTTTTATTGCTGAATTCATAATTGGCCTTGGCATTGAAGTCATAAAAGTAGTAGCCACCTTGATTATCTGCTGGCTGAAAGGGAAGTAAAAATAAATCAAAATAGGTTCTGCGGCCACTTACAATAAAAGATGATTTACCTTTTACAATTGGACCTTCTAATACTAGACGTGATGATAAAATACCGATACCTGCCTCACCTTTTATTTTTTCTTTGTTTCCTTCTTTCATGCGTAAGTCTATTACAGAAGAAAGTCGTCCTCCATACCTAGCAGGAAAACCACCTTTGGTTAGTTCAATACTTTTTAAAGCATCTCCATTGAATAAACTAAAGAACCCAAATAAGTGAAAAGCGTTGTAAACGTTTGCGTCATCAAGAATAATTAAGTTTTGATCGGGCCCTCCACCTCTTACATATATGCCACTATTGCCTTCGCTAGGCTTTTGTACCCCCGGCAGCAATTGAATTACTTTTAGTACATCTTTTTCTCCAAGTAAGGCAGGTATTTCTTTTATTTGTTGGATGGGTATTTCTATTACACTCATCCTTGTTGTTTGCGATAGTCTTTCTTCGTTTCTATTTGCCTTTATTGTTACTTCTTTGAGCTGCTTATTTTCAATCATTTCAACGGTTAATTCATTGTCTGATTTGCTGAGGTCAACTTTGAATGCTTTCGGGGCAAACCCTATATAGGTGACTATAATTTCGCAGCTATCGGCAGGTAAACTTAAACTATAAAAACCAAAAGCATTG
>JANMIV010000337.1:0-3544 GCA_031375995.1 Bacteroidota bacterium | reverse complement strand
TGATGTGACTAATCCATTAGATCACGTTTCTAATGTAGAGCACTGGGATATGACAAGTATTGCTGCTGAAAATCCTACGGTAAGTTTGTATTACAACAATGCAGCAACAAGTGGAATTTCTGAGCCAGCGAGCTTAGGTGTCGCAGGCTTTAGTGGAGGAAGATGGTATAACTTTCCATCTGCAAGTATAACTTCTCCTATCGCAAGTGCAGCATTAGCTATAGCTACACCAACATATACAAAATATACTTTTGGAGCAGAAACTGCAGTAAACAGTTTAGACAAAGCATTTACATCTATCAAAACAGGAGACTGGACAGACCCAACAACTTGGGATCAAAACGCAGTACCAGGTGCTGGTAATGCAGTTACTATTGCTGCTACACATATAGTAACATTAGATGTTAGCTCATCTGCATTTGGAATAACTTTAAATGGTACTTTATTAGCAAATGCAAATACCTTGACTATTGGTAATGCAGGCGGTGGTAATCGCTTATTGACAGTAGGTGGAACAGGTACATTGACTATTGGTGGTGGTACTATTGACTTAAATGGTAGTACTTCTTTTGCTCTTGGTTCTACCTTTAATATGTCATCGGGTGTATTTAATATAGACCCGAATGAAGGAACAGCTACGGGGAGTGCTACAGGTGCTTCTATGTTAATTTCGACACCTACTGTGGTGGTAACAGGTGGTAATATTAATTTCTTAGATCCACCATACCCATCGGCTACAAATTCATTAGGTTATAGCCATGCTAGTGCTGACAACTCTTGGATTGGAAATACGGTTACTTTTGGAGGAGGAAGTCACGCTAACTCATCAGCTACTCAAGGTTTTGCTGTGGATTGTAATATTGGTACAGGAACACTTGAATTAGGCAATGTTATTGTAAATGGTGGTCGTTTCGCTGCACAGCGTCACGTAAGTACACCAACAGGAACATCAGATAACGTGAAAATCAAAAACCTTACTGTAAATGCCAATGCCGAACTTGTTGTTGTTGCATCAGTATTAGGTATTACAGGTAATGTAGTTAATGATGGTTACATAACAGTGACATCTACGACAGTAGATAGAGGACTTGCATTTGTTGGTGACTTACAATATTCTTCAGGAGTAGTCTTTACGAACAGTTCTACTGCTCAATCCCTTACAGGTGCAGGTTTCTTCAAACGTGCGACTGCGGATGCAGACCCTGCAACACAAGCGGACAATATTGCAACATCATTTTCTGTACATAACAACGCAGGAGTGGATTTTACATTAGGTATGCCATTAACGGTTACAGACCAACTTAAAATAAACGGTGGAACAGTAACAACAACGGCTACAAACCTTTTAACACAAGGTAGAAATAATGCAGGTGCAATTACAGCAGGAACAGGAACGATTGTAGCAACAAGTTTTGTAAATGGACCATTTAGAAGATACATCAATGCAGTAACAGGCGCACGTGTGTTTGATATTGGAAAGGGTACAATTAAACAAATTGCTACCATAAACTATACGGGCGTACCTACGGCAGCAGGTTCATTAACTGCTGAATACAAAACAGGCACACCTGGTACAACAGGTTTACCTGTAACAGAAGCAGCGATTCCTGTAAATGCAGTTTCTCCTACTGGATACTGGACAGTAAATGCAGCAGATGGACTAACAGGTGGAACTTATACAGGAACATTTGATGCAACAGGATTTTTATCCAACACAGGAGCAGCAATTACTACTTTAACAAATGTTCGTTTGTTAAAACGCCCAACAGCGGGTTCTTGGACAGCAACGGGTGCGACAGCAAACGCAACAACTGCAATAACGGCTTTAAATGCAACAGGCTTAACAGGTTTTTCTGATTTTGCGCTTGGTGGTGGTGTAGTATTACCAACTACAGCACCAGTAAGCCATTGCTTAAACGCAACAGCAACTGCATTAACAGTAACAAACGCAGCAGCAATTACAGCAGCAGGTCAAACATTGCTATGGTACACAGCTGCTACTGGTGGAACAGGTTCTGCAACAGCACCAACACCACTCACAACAACAGCAGGTACAACTACTTATTATGTATCATCAGTAAATGGACACTTTGAAAGCGATAGAGTATCATTAGTGGTTACAGTAAATGATTTACCAACAGCAGGTATCACAGGTACTGCAACAGTTTGCAGCGGTGCTACCACAACTCTAACAGGAACAGGTGGTACAATGTACGATTGGGGAACAGGATTTAGTGCAACAGCTACATTCACTACACCAGCTATAACAGCCAATACAACTTATACAGTAACAGTACAAGATGCGAACGGTTGTACGGCAACTGCAAGCAAAGATGTAACAGTAAATGCTGCACCAACAGCAGGTATTACAGGTACTGCAACAATATGCTCTGGAACGACAACAACTCTAACAGGAACAGGCGGTGCAGAGTACAATTGGGGTTCAGGATTTAGCACAACAGCTACCTTCACAACACCAGCCTTAACAGCCAATACCACTTATACAGTAACAATACAAGATGCGAACGGTTGTACGGCAACGGCAAGCCAATTGGTAACAGTAAATTCTTGTGGACCAACAGCCTCAGTAATCGCTGGTACAGCAACAATTTGTACAGGAACTTCTACCAATTTAACAGTGACAATTACAGACGGAACAAGTCCATTTACTGTGGTTTATTCAGACGGCTCAGCCAATACAACAGTAACAGGCTATTTGTCAGGGGATAATATTTCAGTAAGCCCTACTGCAAATACGACATATACTTTAGTATCTGTAACAGATGCAGCATCAAATGTAGGTATGAATAACTCTGGCTCTGCTATGGTTACAGTAAATCCAACAGTAAGTGCAGGAACAGTAAGTGGTACAAGCCCATTATGTGTTGGTGGAACTACTACATTCACAGTTACAGGTAATACTGCAATGGGTTCATGGTTTTCTACGAATACAACAGTAGCAACAGTTGACCTATCTACAGGAGTAGTAACAGCAGTTGCAGAAGGCAGTACATTTATAACGTATTCTATCACTTCTGGTTGTGGTGCAACAGTAGGTTCACCAATAGAGGCATCGACATCGTTGGCTGTAAAAGCTCGTCCTACGTCAGCAATTTCTGGCGGTGGAACAGTATGTACAGGGCAAACTTTACCTGATGTAAGCATAGCACTCACAGGTGTAGCACCTTGGACTTTTACTTACACAGACGGTGCTACATCAACGACAGTTACATCTACAAGTACAAATCCTTATATCATCGCAGGTGCAACAGCAGGTACATACACAGTAACAGCATTAAGTGATGCTAATTGCACTGCAATCGCAGCAGATATAACAGGTTCTGGTGTAGTAATTGTAAATACTCCACCTACGGCAAATGCAGGTTCAGACGTTACTGTAAACTGTACAACACCAAGCACGACTTTAATGGCGACAGGCGGTACAAGTTACGCATGGGATAACGGCGCAACGCAAGGCGCATCTGTAACACCAACAGTAACAACGACATATAACGTTACAGTAACAGCAGCGAATGGATGTACT
>JANMIV010000228.1:0-5692 GCA_031375995.1 Bacteroidota bacterium | reverse complement strand
GCAAGACTTTGTCCGTTCACTAACGGATGCTTACAGCATAACAGTGTAAGAAGAAAAGGAATGATTTTTTACTCCGCATTCTTGGCACTTCGCAGTCCGCACTTCTTGGCATTCCGTACTTTTCAAATTGACTAGCCCCTTCCTTTTACTATTTCATCTACTACGCTCGGGTCTAAAAGGGTAGATGTATCACCCAAATTACTCATTTCTCCTTCCGCTATTTTACGCAATATTCTACGCATTATTTTTCCACTTCTAGTTTTGGGTAGTCCACTAACAAACTGTATCTTATCGGGTTTGGCTATGGCTCCAATCAACCTAGATACGGTTTGCATAATGTCCTGCTTAGTTAAACTCTCATTGCCATGTTGGCTATTCACTATTATATAAGCATATATTCCTTGTCCTTTTATAGGATGCGGATAACCTACTACTGCGCTCTCTATAACTCCGCTATGCATATTAATAGCATTTTCTACTTCGGCAGTACCAATTCTATGTCCGCTTACATTCAATACATCATCAACACGCCCAGTAATTCTATAATTTCCATCGGCATCGCGCAAACAACCATCTCCAGTAAAATACTTATCTTCATAGGTAGAAAAATAAGCCGTTCGGCAGCGTTCATGGTCGCCATAGGTAGTACGTATAATGCCTGGCCAAGGATATTTAATGCATAAATTGCCACTTACATCGTTACCAAGTATTTCCACCCCTTTCTCATCTACCAAACAAGGAAATATACCCGGTAAAGGCAATGTAGCATGAGCTGGTTTTTGAGGCGTAACACCTGCCAAATTAGAAATCATAATACCCCCAGTTTCTGTCTGCCACCAAGTATCTACAATAGGGCATTTTTCTTTACCAATATTTTTATAATACCATTGCCATGCCTCTTCATTTATTGGCTCTCCTACCGTTCCTAATACTTGTAAAGAGCTTAAATCTTTGTTGTTTACAAACTCCAATCCAGAAGCCATTAAACTCCTAATGGCCGTTGGAGCCGTGTATAAAATATTTACTTGGTGCTTTTCTACTATTTCCCAAAACCTACCGGCATCTGGCCAAGTTGGCACCCCCTCAAACAATAAAGTAGTTGCGCCAGCGCTTAAAGGCCCATAAATAATATAACTATGCCCAGTAATCCACCCTATATCAGCCGTACAAAAATGCACTTGACCTAATTGGTATTGAAACACATTTACAAAAGTATAATTGGCCCAAACCATATAACCTGCTGTGGTATGTACTACCCCTTTTGGTTTGCCTGTAGAGCCTGAAGTATATAATATAAACAAAGGATCTTCCGCATTCATTTCAGCCGCTTCAAATTGTATGCTACCTTTTTGATTAAACATTAATTTTGCCTTTTCCATTTCGTCATCCCACCACACATCGCGTTCTTTTATCATACTAATGGGCCTATTGGTTCTTATATATACCATTACCTTTTTCACCGTAGTATTCCCTACCAAAGCATCATCAATTATACTTTTCAAAGGGATGTCTTTATTTCCCCTAAAGGCACCATCGCAGGTTATTATAAATTCAGCATCTGCATCTTCCAATCTATCTGCTATACTTTGAGCCGAAAATCCACCAAAAATAATGGAATGAATAGCCCCAATTCTAGCACATGCCAATACTGTATAGGTTAACTCTGGAATCATTCCCATGTAAATACACACCCTATCACCTTTCTTAACTCCTAGGTTTTGCAACATTTGCGACACTTGACACACTTTTTCATACAACTGCTTATATGTAATATGTAGTGCCTGCTCAGTTGGGTTGTTTGACTCCCAAATAATGGCTGTTTGCTCAGCCCTTTCTGCCAAATGTCTATCAATACAATTTTCTGTTATATTTAAAGTGGCTCCATCAAACCATTTCACATTGGGTTCTTTAAAATTCCAATCCAACACGGTATCCCACTTTTTTCTCCATGTAAAATTACTGGCAATATCTGCCCAAAAAGCGGCAGGGTCTTCCATGCTTTTTTGATATGCCTGTTGATAAGCCTCGTATGATTGCAGTTGATAATTATAGCGCATATTGAAATTTTAAATTCTGTACGAATATATCAACCCAAATGGCTTAATACAATTATTTCATTGTATTGGTTAAAGGAACAACTTTTAGCGCCTGCCGTATCAAAATAATTGTATCAAATTGGATTTATCCAATCCTATTGCATAAATCCAATTTCTATCCGTTTACGTATCTTGCTATAATTAATTAAACTGCAAAAGAAAAAAATTAGCCCTTTAGTCAAAACCTTTTGCCATACTTGTAGTTAAATAATACAAAATGAGCAATCCTAAAAAAAAAGCAATTGTACTAGGCGCAGGCATTGCAGGGCTTTCTGGTGCTAGTTATTTGGCTAAAGCTGGTTTTGATGTAACTATTTTAGAAAAGAATGATAGCATAGGCGGAAGAGCTAGGCAGTTTGAAGCAGCAGGTTTTCTATTTGATATGGGTCCAAGTTGGTATTGGATGCCTGATGTTTTTGAAAAGTTTTACAACGACTTTGGGAAAACAACCTCTGATTTCTATACCCTAAAACGACTTGACCCTAGCTATAAAGTAGTCTGGAAAAATGGCGAAGGCGTTGATATTCCAGCTGATATGCAGGGAATAGAGAATTTGTTTGAACGGTTTGAACCAGGAAGTAGCAAAAAATTACAACAGTTTTTAAAAGAGGCAGCTTATAAATACGAAGTAGGCATTAATGAACTGGTTTATAAACCTAGCTTAAGTCTTTTAGAATTTGCAGATATGCGTTTACTGAATGGCATGCTAAAAATGGACGTATTTACTAGTATGAAAAAGCATATACGCCAGTATGTAAGCCACCCCTTTTTAATTGAGTTGTTAGAATTTCCCATTCTTTTTTTAGGTGCTTTAGCCAATAATACACCTGCACTCTACAGCCTAATGAACTATGCCGACATGGCACTTGGTACTTGGTATCCAATGGGTGGTATGTATAAAATTATAGAAGCCTTTGAAAATATTGCGGTAAATAATGGGGTGACAATTAAATGTGGGGAGGAAGCCATACGGTTTGAATATGAAAATAAGCAAATTAGCAAAGTACATACCGCCAAACAAACCTACAGTGCCGATGTGGTGCTTGCAACCGCTGATTACAACTACATAGAACAACAAGTACTGGCAAAAGAATATAGAACCTATTCAAAAGAATACTGGGACAGCAGAAAACTAGCCCCTAGTTGCCTATTATATTATGTAGGCTTAAATAAAAAAATAGATGGACTACTGCACCACAACTTGTTTTTTGATACTGATTTCAATAAACATGCAGATGAGATCTATACCAATATCCAATGGCCTGAAAACCCTTTGTTTTATGCTTCATTAACTTCTAAAACAGATTCTGAGGCAGCACCTGATGGACATGAAAATTTATTTCTATTGATTCCTCTTTCTACAGAATTAGATGATGATTCTGAAGAAAAAAGAGCGTCTTATTTTGATTCCATTATGGACAGGTTAGAAAAATATACAAAACAAGAAATTAAATCGAGTATAGTATATAAAAGGAGTTACTCCATAAGCAACTTTAAAAATGATTACCATTCCTTTAAAGGAAATGCTTATGGACTAGCCAATACATTGATGCAAACAGCCATTTTAAAACCCAAAATTAAAAGTAAAAAACTACATAATTTATATTTTGCAGGACAACTAACAGTTCCTGGCCCTGGTGTTCCGCCAAGCATAATTAGTGGTAAAGTAGCTGCTAATCTTATTGTAAAAGAAAATTAACCTAAGCATTTAAAACAATTTGACCCTTTTATTGATTTTAAATAGTATCTTTATTTCTTAGTTCAGCAGAATGAAACAATTGTTTGACAGTGTCTCCCGTAAAACCAGTAAAATTGTAACAAAATCTTACAGTACCTCCTTTTCTATGGGTATTTTCTTTTTGGCAAAAAGGTTTAGAGATCCCATTTACGGTGTTTATGGTTTTGTAAGGCTTGCTGATGAAATTGTTGACTCCTTCCACGACTTTGATAAACGCCAACTTTTAGCCGATTTTAAAAAAGATACCTACAAAGCTATTGACCAGAAAATTAGTCTGAATCCAATATTAAATGCTTTCCAAGAGGTAGTAAACCAATACCAAATTGATTTATGGACCGTAGAAACATTCTTAAAAAGCATGGAAATGGACTTAGATAAAAACAATTATGACCAAATTGGTTATGAAGAATATATACTCGGGTCTGCAGAAGTAGTGGGACTCATGTGTTTAAGCGTATTTACCGAAGGAAACAAAGTGCTTTATGAAGAACTAAAGCCCTATGCTATGAAATTGGGTGCCGCTTTTCAAAAAATAAACTTTTTGCGCGATTTCAAAGCTGATTCTGAAGCACTTGGTCGTACTTATTTTCCACAATTACGCGCACAAACTTTTGACCAACAAGCAAAAGAAGAAATTGAAAAAGACATAATAAATGACTTTAAAATGGGCTACGAAGGGATAAAGAAATTACCTAAAGACGCTCGCTTTGGCGTTTACATGGCTTATATTTATTACTCCCAACTTTTAGCAAAAATAATAGATATGCAAGCAAGCGAAATATTGGAAGAGCGCATTCGTATTTCAGATAAAAGGAAATATGCTCTTTTTTTTGGCTCTTATTTACGCCATAGCTTCAATTTATTGTAAAGCACTTTACGTTTCACTATGTTAAGGAAAATACTTATACTAAATCTGGTTTTGATAATGACACTTTTAGGCGGTGCAAATATTAACCTCCGCGTTACTTACCATCTAGCAATACAAAACAAGCATATAGCCGAAAACTTACTTGACAATTTAGCAAGTAAAAATGCACTTACCACTACAGAAAAAGGCTATTTAGGTGCTACCAAAATGCTTATGGCTAAATATTATTTTAATCCCATAACCAAACTGAATTCCTTTAACGAAGGACGTTTATATTTGAACGAAGCTATACTAACAGACAGTAAAAATTTGGAATTAAAATACTTAAGATACGCTTGCGCTATGAACAGTCCTTCATTTTTACAGTACCACCATTACCTTACCGAAGACAGAAAAATATTAGAAAAGAGTATAAATACGCTAACTGATACTGACTTAAAAAAGCGAATACAAAATCTTTTGAACATCAAAAGCTAAATTGCCATTTGTGGTTAAATTTACCAAAAAAAGTGCGCGCTTTTTAACCAAAAACAGTATTGTTGCACACAAAATTTAAAAAAACAGTATAGAATGACTTCTCAACCCATGTATCAAACCATTTTAACCGAAGTAAAAAACAATATTTTTTACGTAACTATTAACCGTGAAACCAAATTAAATGCACTAAGTATCCAAACATTAACAGACATAAAAAATGCTGTTTTAAGCATTTATGATGAGGCTGAGGTAAGAGGAGTAATACTTACTGGTAGTGGTAAAAAAGCATTTGCTGCAGGCGCAGACATTGCGGAATTTGCAGAATTTAATATTGAAGAAGGCACCAAAATGAGTGCAGAAGGTCATGCGGTACTGCGTGCTATTGAAAATTGCCCAAAGCCAGTTATTGCGGCTATCAATGGTTTTGCTTTAGGTGGAGGAAACGAATTGGCTATGAGTTGCCATATTCGTGTAGCTGCCGAAAATGCAAAATTTGGTCAACCTGAGGTAAAT
>JANMIV010000198.1:0-10499 GCA_031375995.1 Bacteroidota bacterium | reverse complement strand
AAACAGCTATTTGCAATTTATTTAAAGTAGTATTTAAAAATGGAAGAGCCGCATATACCAGCGTTCTGCCTGTATTCAGCACATCATCAACCAAAACAATAGTTCCTTTAGCCTCAAATTGGGCTGGTTTAATTAATGCGGGATCTGAAGCGGGAGACTCTTTATTGATAATGGCTTCTAACAAATGGCATTTTAAAGGGCTTATTTGCTCTAGTTCCAATTGAAGCAATTGTGCAATTTCATAACCCTTGGATTGAATACCCACCAATGTAATATGCTTATCTGCAAAGTTATTTTCATAAATTTGATAAGCCATTCGCTTAATTATCTTTTCTACATCGGGGTGGTTGAGTACTTTTGTTTTCACTTTTAAGGTTATTTGCTTTTAAAAAAGGGAGAGCCAAAATTAGTATTTTATTCTAAACAAATATTTTTTCTACAAAATATTTGTATTTATTTCAAATTTTCATACTTTTGCCCTCCCAAATAGTAGAAAATTATGAAAGCAGGAATCCATCCAGAAAACTATAGAAAAGTTATATTTAAAGATATGAGTAACGGTTACACCTTTTTAACTGGCTCAGCAGTAGATACAAAAGAAAAAGGAATTTGGGAAGATGGACAAGAGTATCCACTTTTTAAATTGGAGATTTCACACAAATCACATCCTTTCTTCACAGGTCAAAATATGCTAATTGATACTGCTGGACGTATTGATAAATTCAAAAAACGTTACGGTGCAAAAAAATAATTTTGCCTAAAATATACAATTAAAAGCCTTCCCATTTGGAAGGCTTTTTTATTTTTAGCTAATTGCGTTTAAATACGACTCATGAATTACATTTTATTCGACAATCAAAAAGATTGGGAAAATTTACTTCCATTTACCTACACCAGACCAGTTGCTGCTATTAGAATAGGCATATTAACCATTGCCGAAAAATGGGCAGCTCGTTTAAATACGGGAGTATCCTACCTTACTCAAGGCTATTTGCAACAAAAATTTCCTATTGCTTTAAGTAAAACCAATGTTTTTATAAATGGGAGTATTTGCCCCAATGAGCAATTGGTAAATGAAATTAGCCAATTGAAAGAAGGTGAAGCTTTGGTAAAAGGAGATATAATGATTGCTTTTTACAACCAGCTTTTTGTAGAATTAGTGGACGTAGCGGCTAGTTTTAAATTGATAGAAACACAATCGGACACGCATATACATATAACACAGCCTTACCACATATTTGCTTTAAATGGCCAAGCCATTGAAGACGACTTTGCTTTTATAACAAAGGGAAGACAATCACAAAAAATATCGGCTAGCAACCAAGTTATTGCCCCCGAAAATATATTTATTGAAGCGGGCGCTAAAGTGGAATGTAGCATTTTAAATGCCAGTACAGGCCCTATTTATATAGCTAAAGATGCAGAAGTAATGGAAGGTTGCAAAATACGCGGCCCATTCTCTTTAGGCGAGCACGCT
Source organism: Bacteroidota bacterium (assembly GCA_031375995.1). Classification (GTDB taxonomy): domain Bacteria; phylum Bacteroidota; class Bacteroidia; order UKL13-3; family UKL13-3; genus JAAFJM01. The sequence continues at coordinate 9,022 of JANMIV010000198.1, read as the reverse complement.
GGGCTTAAAATGGATGCCAAAATATACGGGCCTACTACCGTTGGGCCATATTGTAAAGTGGGTGGAGAAGTAAGTAATACCGTATTTTTTGCTTATAGCAATAAGGGGCATGATGGTTTTGTGGGCAATGCTGTAATTGGCGAATGGGTAAATATGGGTGCTGACACCAATAATTCCAACCTAAAAAATACCTATGACGAAGTAAAGCTTTGGAGTTACCCTAAACAAAAATTTGAGAAAACTGGCCTTACTTTTTGTGGTTTAATGATGGCTGACCATGCCAAATGTGGCATAAATACCATGTTTAATACGGGAACAGTTGTTGGAGTAGGTGCTAATTTATTTGGTGCTGGCTTTCCTAGAAATTATATTCCTGATTTTGCATGGGGTGGCGCACTTGGTTATGAAACTTTTGTACTCAATAAATTTTTTAAAACAGCAGAAGCCGTGCTAAAAAGGAGAAATATTGATTTAACAGAGATAGACAGGGAATTACTAACCCATGTTTACAATGAAACCAAACAATATAGAAATTGGGAAACTAAAAAAGAGGAGTAAGCGCATGGCTTTGACTCTTATTTTAGTTCAAAATCTGTGCTTCCAATTTTAAATCCATCAGAAAACAACTCCGCTTTGTACTTTCCGGGTAAAAAGGCTGAACCTTTAGCCCAATAAAGTACTACATCTTGTGCTTCTTGTGTATATTCTATTGATTTCTTTTGGGTATATAACGACTCTTCGCCTTGGAACTGGAAAGTAGTGGTACCTGTTACTGAGCTGTACAAAGTAGTTCCATCTTGCGCGGCTATTTTAAGGTAAATATCTTTAGTACCTTTTTCTGCTACATAGTTCTCCCCTATTTTAAAAGTAAACTTCAGTTGCTCCACTTGTTTGGCCTTCATAGTCTCCTTTTCCTTGCCATTGCTTCTAATTTTAACCCCAGTAACGGCTATAGCACTTGTAGATAATTTGGCACCAATGGCAACTTTGGTTTTTAAACCTGCATTTTCTAAACTCAGGTTCTCATTGCTTCTTTTTTGGTTATCAATACTACCCTTTAAGCGTGTGTTTTCTTTGTTTAAATTTACTATTTGACCAGATAATGAGTCTATTTGGGTTAAATATTTTTTCTTATAGTATCTCAACTCATCTATTTCATCCATTGCTCTATCCAACTCCTCTTTGCTCACTCTATCTTGCGCTAACAAACGTTTAATTTTATCAGCAAATACCTTTAAGTCACTATCCTTCTGACTTACCAAACTATCTAATGAAGCATTTTGTCCTTTATAACTAGACAATTCAGCGTTGGTAACAAGCAACAACGAGTCTAGGGTATTTTTAGCGGCAGTAGTGGAATACAATACTTCCTCAGTTTTGGCTAATTTTTTATCCGTTTTAAAATAGTTGTATATAAAAAAGCCATTGAGTACCGTTAAAATACTTACCAATGCCCAAGGTATAAGTATGGCTATTCGATTCGACTTTTCTTTGTTTTCTTCCTCCATAAGCCACAAAAATATAAAAAAAACAATGCAAAAATGGGATGTGGTAAACTTCTCAATAATTAATTGAGCTTTTCTAATAATGTTTTAAAGTAATTGCCACTATGAAGCAAACGACTTCCGTACCAACTAAACAACTCACCATCAACTAGTAATATTTTAGAATTGGGCAAAATTTGCTGTAATTCTGCTACGTGTTTCTGTTTAAATGGGTAAGGTTCGCTGGAAAGGAGCACGTAGGCTGGTTGCGCTTCTAATAAATCATTCACGGTAATTTCAGGATAGCGGCTAGACTTGAATTTAAATACATTTTCCAAATGTAACTTTTCCAGTAAATGGTTGATAAAGGTTTGATTAGCAGCAGCCATATACGGTTTGCGCCAAATAAAATAAGCCACCTTATTGTTTTTTAAAACAGGCAAAGTGCTTAGCACCTCAAAACTATTTTGTATGGAATTGACAATGGCACTGGCTTCTACTTTTTTATCCACTATTTCCCCAATATCAGCCATCATTTTATAAGCATCAGCCAAAGTTTGTATATCACTTATCCAAACAGGATAACGACTTTGGAGGTATTCAATTTGTTTTTGCTCGTTTTCTTCTTTGTTGGCAATGATTAAATCTGGCTGTAGTTGGGCAATGGTTTCTAACTTTAAATTCTTAGTTCCTCCAATGCGTGGCTTGCTTTCATGCATAGCCTTAGGGTGAATACAAAATAAGGTTTGCCCTACTACCTCATGGTTTAAACCCAAACTGTACAAAAATTCTGTTTGGGAAGGAACCAAAGAAATAATTCGTTTGGGGGGAAATGCAATTGATACTTTATTTCCCATTTGGTCTGTATAAATTTTAGTATCCATCGCTTTATTGTTTTAAACTACTTATAGTTGTTTATTGCAAAACAAAAATACATCCCTTTACATACATTCAATAATTTGATTTCGCAATTACCCAAAATAATTATTACCGCAGTATTGTTTCTTATGGTGGTTTTACCCAGATTCAATAGCAACCAACTATTGGTAAAACAACAGTCGTATGACAGTAAGTACTTTAAAGCGTATGTGGAATATTTTAGAGGCGAACCTTTGACTTCACCTTTAAGACCGGCAACTAATTGGCGTTTTTTAGTACCTCTTATGGCCAGTTATTTGCCTTTTAGTGCGCTTACCTCCATTAATTTGGTCAATTTAGTATTTCTTGCTTTGGGTATTGGGGTGTTTTTTAAAACATTGCGCTTACTCCAAATAAACGAAACAAAAAGTTGGTATGCCATTTGGATTTTTATAGTTTCATTTCCTACTTTTTATTACGCTAGCATTGCGTATGTTGATGTAGCCTTGTTTCCATTTATTGCCATGAGTATATATGCTACTTTTACAAATAGATTCTTACTGTTTGCCTTTTCAGTATTGCTTGGCTTCTGTGTAAAAGAAACAGTAGTAATAGCTTTGCCTTTTTACTTTGCTTACCACTACCGTCAATTCAGTTTCAGTTTGGTAAAACAAGTTGCTATAGTACTAAGTTTGCTGTTAATAGAAAGATATATCATACAAGAATATGCACCCATTAGTAGTGGCGAAATGCATAACAAATATTCATTTTGGCATCCAAGTACTGGGGCTATTAAAAGTAGTTTCTTACGCTTTAACACTTGGTTCAGTTTGGTAGCCAGCTTAGGCATTCCATTTGTTTTATATAGCCAATATTGGATACAAGTAATTAAGGGTAAAACACCATTGAATCAAACACAAATAGCCTGTGCTGCAAGCATATTGCTTACTTTGGGGCTTTATTTATTTTCCTTTATAAGCACTATAGCTGACGGAAGAATAATATGGATGGGCTATTTTTACTTTTTAATAGGATGGCTTCACCACCACAAAATGAAAAATGAAGTCACAGTTTAAAAGATAACCTTAAACCTACATGCGAGGTTTCCAAGCTATTTCGGTTCCTCCAGCATCAATTACAATTTTGCGTGAAAGCATAAATAAGTAATCGCTCAATCTATTTAAATATTTAGCAATTATTGGATGTACTTCTGTTTCCGTAGCTAAATGCACTACCAATCTTTCTGCTCTTCTGCAAACACACCTGGCTACATGGCAATGAGAAGCTACTGCGTTTCCACCTGGCAATACAAAACTTTTTAAAGGAGGTAATTCCATATCCATTTCATCCATTTTTTGCTCCAATAATTCAATATCCTCCTCGTGCAAATCGGGTACTTTCATTTTGCTTTTTTCAGGATGGCTTGCCAGTAAACTGCCAACGGTAAACAACCTATCTTGTATTTCTGCTAATATGCTTAATACCGCAGCATCATTCAAATTATCTTTGATTAAACCAATATAAGAGTTAAGTTCATCTACCGTTCCATAACTTTCTATTCGCAAATGGTATTTAGGCACCCTAACCCCGCCAATAAGAGAAGTCTCTCCTTGGTCTCCTGTTTTAGTATATATTTTAAATGACATGTATTCTTATTTACAATTAAGAAGGCAAAATAGTTTTAGTTTAATAATTATCAAACAGAAAACACTTAGATAGTTTTTTAAGCAAATACTTTCACTCCAAAAAACGCCTTAGAATCAGCATCTTAAAAAAAACATTCTTTTTTTTCTATCTAAACCTAACAATACCTATATAACTTCACGTACTAAGTAAAAACATCACTAATTATTTATAACCATGAAAAAAACTATTCTATTTTCCTTTAGCAACCGCTTAATGCTATTCTGTAGTGTATTATTATTGCTGCATAGCAATGTGAAAGCGCAAAATGCTTGCAATCCTAATTTTACTACTCAAAAAAATGCCAGCTTGGGAAACAAAGCTAGAAATTTTACCAGTGCTAACAATGATAGCACCGTACAACACTTTTGGAGTTTTGGCGATGGTACTATAAGCACAAACAAGAGCCCTACTAAAGTGTATGCTAATTTTGGTTCCTATTATGTATGCCACATGGTTTCCAAACCCAATGTATGTGTTGATACTTTTTGTACCACCATTACTATAATGCCTGATACAACTTGCACTGCTAATTTTACCTATTATAAAGATACAATTACAAACGCTTTCCATTTTATAAATACCTCTACTGGCACTAACTTAACTTACCAATGGACTTTTGGAGACAATACGGGCTCGTCATTAGCCAATCCAACAAAAAATTATACTACCTCGGATACTTTTTATGTTTGTTTAACAGTAAGATCGCTATTGGATTCGAATTGCTTTAATACCAAATGTATTTGGGTGTATAATGCAATGAATACTGGTGCTTGTAAAGCTAATTTTACCTTTACCAAAAGTAGTACCAACAAAAAAAGAGTATTCTTTACCAATACATCAACAGGATCTAATTTAATTTATAGCTGGAATTTTGGAGACTCTTCTTTCTCATCAGCAACTAATCCCACTAAGAATTACACTCGTTCTGGCACTTATAATGTATGTTTAACAGTTACAAGCTCAACTAATACTTCTTGCTACAACAAAAAATGCAGATTGGTGAACATTGCAAGCGATACCATAACCAATTGCAAAGCTGAGTTTATATATCAATTATCAGCAACTAACACCACGCGTGTTGGAGCTTTATTTACAAGTACAGGAACTCCTAGCTCAAACTATTCTTGGGATTTTGGGGATAGTACTTTCAAAGGATCAGGCAAGCAATATTACCACCAATTTCCAAAACCAGGTAATTATTATGTTTGCTTAACCATAAGCGATTCTAATTGCACTAACACTATATGTAAGTGGATGAATGTAAGTATAGATAGTATTTCCCCTTGCAGTGCTAGCTATATGGTTTACCGCGATTCTATTAATGGTGCACTTCGTTTTGATAATACTTCATTAGGTAATAACTTAACTTACTTATGGGCATTTGGAGACGGCTCTACTTCTTCTTTAGCCTATCCAACCAAGACCTACAGCCAATCAGGTGTTTACAAAGTATGTTTACAAATATCCAATTCAAAAGATTCTTGTTTTGATACCTATTGCGATAGCATTCTGTTTACAAAAAATGGAACTAGTATAAAGGAGAATGACGCCATTTCTATTACACAATTATATCCAATGCCAATTAGCGATGAACTTAATATTGACTTCTTTAGTAATGATGCAGAAGCTATAGACATAGTAATTTTAGATATGACAGGCAAAACATGCAAAACAAAAACTTTTAATAGCAAAACTGGAGAAAACAATATAAAAATAGATATGAACGATTTAATTGCAGGTATGTATATGGTGCAATTAAAAAGTGAAAAAGGAACCATATCACGTAAAGTAATTAAATAAACAATAATATTGCCCATAAAGAATCAAGACGGTAGGCTTAACTACCGTCTTTAACTGTTTAAATGCAAGAGCTCGAAACAATAATAGCACAATGCAAAAAGCAAGACACTAAGGCGGAATATGCCTTGTATAAAAAGTGTTTTACTATGCTTATGCCTATTTGTTACCGCTACAGCAGCAATAGAGACGATGCTTTGGATTTATTGAATAAGGGCTTTTTAAAAATATTGAATAATATAAATAAATACAATGAAGCATTGGACTTTAACAAGTGGGCAAAAAGCATTTTAATCAATGCTATTATAGATGAATTTAGAATGAACAAGAAATATAGAGAGCACCAAGAGATAACCGATTTTTCTAGTTTCAACGGCAATATAGATTCTTTTGATATTAATAAAGCGGAACAAAAATTGAATGCCCAAGAAGTATTGGTTCAAATTGGTAAACTACCTAAAATGAGTAAGGAAGTGCTCAATTTATTTGTTTTTGAAGGGCTTAACCATAAGGAAATAGCGGAGGCCTTACAAATTAATGAAGGTACTTCTAGGTGGCATCTATCCAATGCAAGAGCGCTTTTAAAAGGAAAGTTAAGCAATATGTTATCATCTCTTAAAATGTTAGTATTATGAAACAGGAAGACGAGTTATTTGATGATTTTCTAAGGAAAAAAGCCAGTGCTGCAAATATTCAGTTTTTGCAAACTGATTGGGAAATGGCGCAATCCATGATAAACCAAAGCCGTGCGCAAAAAAGAAACAATAGGCGTTTTATTGTTTTGTTTGGGTTTATGCTATTATTAGCCACCCTTAGTGCTATTGTATTTAACCATATATTGGCAGTTGACATTCCCGAAACAAGCAGCTATGTAGCTATAACAACTGACACCTTAAATAAGGCAACAAATCAATTACAAGCAACAACAGAAAAAACTCAAATTGCTGCATCTCGCCAAAAATTGGGGACAAAGTCCAATAAAAATACGCCCAATACTTCTAGTCCAATACTCATAGATTCCAATCAAATACAACAAAAACCATTGGTAAATATAAAAGCCTATAAAACCAAATCTCGTAAACCAATACTAGCACTGAACCTGCAAACCAATTTTCAGAGTGCAAAACAAAATAAATTAGCCTCAACAGCAAATGTAAATACCCAAACACAGAATGATGATATTGCCAGCCCAATAGAAAAATTGGCACTTATAGAAGAACAAAGTTTTGGATATTCCTTTATGCAAGGCAAAGAATTGTCTGCATTACAAATACACTTAACTGCTTGCGATACGTGCATAAAGAAAATAGACTATCGCTTGCCTAAAAAACAAAAAAACACCGCCAATCAGCATTTTTTAATAGAAGGCGGGCTCACTTATTACAATCCTAGTTCCAATTGGCAAGATGCTATTGACTTTTATGTTGGCATTAGGTACAATAGATTTGTTAGCTCAAAGTTATATGTAAGCACTGGATTGCTTTATAACAGATTGCACCAGAATCAGGAAGAGCGGATAATTATTGAAAACAAATATAGTTTTGGGGTAAGCACCCAAATACAAACGCTCAAAACAAGAAGGCTTGATTATGCGGAAATACCGCTTTATATTGGTTATTGCTTTAGCCCAAAACACAGTTTACAAACGGGTATCTCGTTTTTATATGCCATTGAATCATCTGAAATACTAAAAACCACGAATAAAGACAAGAGTGAAAAAATAGAATATAGAAATGGATATAGAAGTAATTCCAATGATATTGATTGGCAACTAGGTGTAGCCTATCAATACAATATTGTAAAAAACTGGAATGCCAACTTAGGTGTATATTATGGCTTAAGCATTGTAACTGGTAGCAATCAAAACAATGGACTCAAATTAGGAGTGTCTTATAAATTTTAATCGAATATGAAGAGAGCTGCATTATTATTTATTTTGTTTAGTCTGTTAATAACCTGCAAGAAAAACATAGATCCAGCAGCCGATACGGCTAGTTCTTTCTTTTTTGTAAAAGGCAGTTTGAATAACCAAGAATTTAAAATAGAAGCAGGAATAGATAGCTTTTATTTATTTACTAATTACAGTGGTAATTTCGTAAGCGAATTTAAAAAGCCTTGTGTTGACTGCAAAGAATCGCTTAAAATAAGTTTATTGAGTCCTAGATATAAAAAAGATGGCCCATTCTTTTTTGATTCTATATTCGGATTGGACTTATTTGATTATTCTTTTAAAAATGACTTAAGCAGAAGCTACGCAGTATCTTTAGTAGCAAGGCCAAAAAGCACAGGAACTTTAGCCTCTCAGTTATGGACATTTAGCGATGGCACTAGTTCTAACCTTGCCAATCCAACAAAAGTATTTTCTGGAAATAATTCCTATGGAGTAACTTATTGGGTGGAATATATAACACCGCCAGCTCAACGTTGCACCACATCCATTAACAAAGTATTTAATTTTATGGCTCAGGATAGTTTAAGTGATTCTACCTATAGAAGTATTCCAAAAATCAGTTCCTATTTTGATACTACCAATCTAAAAACATTTTTCTTTCTCACAGATACCATTAATTCAATTTCCTGTTCTTGGACATTTGGCGATGGAGATACTGCAAGTGGCTTTAACGTGAGCCACAAGTATAATAAACCTGGGCAATACGAAGCAAAAGCCAATCTTGTGTTAAAAGGGAATATACCATGGCAATTAAATGAAAGAGTAGGCTATTTGGATAACTCTTGTATTGCCAATTTTGACTATAACGTTACGCCATTAGGTATTACAGGCAATACAAAAACATTGATTGTAATTGAATATACGGATAAAAAGGGTATTACTTATAGCTCATTAGGAACGCAGCAAAGCAGCGGTACATTTTTTAAGGTAATATCTAGAAGCACACATGAACCTAATGAAAAAGGGCAGAAAACAACTGCTTTTGAGGTGGCCTTTTATTGCAAGCTAAGCAATGGTGCACAAACAATAGATTTTATAACTAGCAAAGCTAAAATAGCCTTTGCACATCCTTAAACTAGCCATTTTGGAATGGATAGTAAAAAGCTTTTACTCCACTAAAATTCCAGTTCTAATTTTTTCTTCCAAAAACTCGCCTGTAGATTTATTCTCTTTTGCTTTTTTCCAATATTCTTTGGCCACCTCTTTATCGCCCATTTGGTATAAAATATCGCCTAAATGCTCTTGT
>JANMIV010000182.1:0-4072 GCA_031375995.1 Bacteroidota bacterium | reverse complement strand
GAGAAAATAACAATAGCCAAAGGAGTAAAAAAGGTAATAAAGAAACTGCGTTTTAGGTTAGAAGGGTAATCTCTGCGCAAAGTATATGCACCATAAGCTTTGTTTCTGTTTTCAAACACCAACTCATCCAAGTTACTGTTTGTGTTTTTTAGAATATTCATAGTTGTTTGGATTAAATTACTGATAAGTCAGTTCTAATAACGCCAAAAGTTCAACCTGAATTTTTGTATGACTGTAATATTACAATTAGCTACTTTCTGCCATTGATGCGCTTCATTCCCAGCTTAGCCAATTCGTAATCTGGATTGTATTTTAAAACAAAATCGTAATTTAAACGCGCATTGTCAAAGTCTTTTAAAGACTCATAACAAAGTCCACGCATATAATAAGCCGGTAAATAATCGTTAGCCATGCGTACACAAAGATCAAAATTAACAATAGCCTCTTTTAAAAAATTGGTTTCAAAATTAATGTATCCTACATTATAGTAACATTGGAAATAATCTGGATTTAATTTTATTACTTTTTTATAGTCAATCAATGCCATTTTGTATTGCTTTTGTTGCTGCCAAAAAGTAGCTCTAGCAAAAAAAGCATCCGCTGCATTGGGTCTTATTCTGATGGCTGCATTGATATATTCCAAAGCAATTCTATTGCCTTGTGCTAAAAATAGGGTAGCTAATAGCATGTGGCTATCGTAATCATTGTTATCAAGTTCAATGGCTTTTTGAAAATTGCTAATTGCTCTAACCGTATCGCCTAAATCTTTAAAGTTGATGGCCCTTAAATGATAGGCATAACCATTGTTTTTATCTTGGGCAATTATATTATTAGCCAAATTGATTGACTTTTGATGCTCTTTGGTAATATAATATAAATCGGCTAATTTTATCTGTGCCTCCACAAAATCTGGTTTTAAGGCAATGGCCTTTTCATAGCAATTGGCTGCTTTTATAGTTTTATTTAGCGCATAATTGGCTCGGGCAGCCATAAAAAAATACAAGGCATTGGATGAATCTAAGGTGCAAGCATCGTTAAAATCAATACTAGCCCTGTCCATTATTTGGGTATTATAATATTTTAATCCCCTATCGTAATAAAGTTCTGCATTGCTCGGATTTTCCAATATTTGGCTCGATAATTTCTCCACTCCCGAATAAATAGCAATAGAATCAATAGACGCATTGGCTTGTGTTTGCGGGCTATTATTGGCGCAAGAAGCAAGTAGCAGTATATTTAATAAAAAAATGATGGCTTTGTAATTCATAAATTTTTGTTTGGTAATTCAATGAGATACCTCATTTTACAAGTCGCAAAAAAACATAACTTTGTTGCACAAAAAAATAATCTTTTCAATTACTTAAAATTGTACCCTTAATAAACGTTATGGCATTTTACCACAAACAAGGACAAATACCTGCTAAACGACACACACAGTTTCGCAAAGCTGATGGAAGTTTATATTCTGAAGAATTGGTTTCAACGGAAGGTTTTAGTAGTTTATATTCATTGGTTTACCACAATCATCCTCCTACTTTGGTCAAATCTATTGGCAAAGAATATAGCATTGCTCCCAAAGCTGCTATTGAAACCAATATGCAAAACCGCAGTTTTTTAACTTTTAAAGCAAAACCTACTGACGACTATATGGAAAGTAGGGTTTATGTGCTCTATAACAAGGATGTATATTTGGCTACTGCTGCTCCTAAAAAAAGCATGGTTGATTACTTTTTTAAAAATGCAGATGCTGATGAAGTACTGTTTATACATGAAGGCACAGGTGTTTTAAAAACCATTTATGGCCAAATTCCATTTGAATATGGCGATTATTTGGTAATTCCGCGAGGAACAATCTATCAATTACACTTTGAAACGGAACAAAACCGCATTTTTATTACAGAATCTTTTTCTCCCATTCGTCCGCCTAAGCGTTACTTGAACCAATATGGACAATTGCTAGAACACTCCCCATACTGCGAAAGAGATATAAAATTGCCTGAGTTAAAGGAAACTTTTGACCAAACGGGCGACTTTAAGGTATTGATTAAAAAAGAAGATTATATATTTCCATATATATATGCTACGCATCCTTTTGATGCAGTAGGTTGGGATGGCTTTCAATACCCTTATGGTTTTAGTATTCACAACTATGAACCAATAACAGGTAGAGTGCACATGCCTCCTCCTATTCACCAGACTTTTGAAGGACATAATTTTGTAATTTGCTCATTTGTGCCTCGTTTGTATGATTACCATCCGCTATCTATTCCTGCACCATATAACCATAGCAATGTGGATAGTGATGAAGTACTATACTATGTTGATGGTGACTTTATGAGCCGTAAACATGTGGAAAGGGGAATGATTAGCCTGCATCCTAAAGGAATTCCGCATGGCCCGCACCCTGGAACGGTTGAAAAATCGATTGGAAAACTGGAAACCAAAGAATTGGCGGTTATGATTGATCCATTTTTTCCTTTGAAAATAACGGAAGCGGCTATGCAAATGGAAGACCCTGAGTATTATAAGAGTTGGGTGGAGTAAAAGTGATGTTGTATTGCTGAATTGTTTGATTGTTAAAGTAATAGTTTAAATTATTTTGAATAAAATAACATATTATTTAATAGTAATACTATTATTAGTAGTTTATGGCTGTAAGGAAGCAGTTGGTCCTTGTGGATATCCTGCTTTTCCCAATTTTAGTTTAAAAATTATTGATAAATCAACCAATAAAGCTGCTTACCAACTTTATGACTCCATTGAGCTTAAAAGCCTCCATTCAATTAAGTCAATTAAATTAAAGGTTTACAAATACTCTTCCGACTCTTCTATCAATTTTAGTTTTTCAAGAGGAGATACCACCCTGTTTAGATTTGATTCTATTCATAATTTTGACACATTAATCTCTTTCAGTACTTATTTTTCGGGTAATGGTGAACCATGCAGTTGGGGCTATACACGTTTAGATAGTATTTACCACAACAATAAGAAAGTTGAATCGAACACTATTTATTACTAAATTTGATGCGTGATAATAAGGGAAAGCTAAAAGAATAAAATCATGAATGAACTAATTTTTATAGTGGAAGAATCAGTCGATGGTGGCTATGAAGCCAAAGCCATTGGGGAGTCTATATTTACACAAGGTGAAGATTTGGAGGACTTAAAAAACCAGATTAAAGAAGCTATAAATTGCCATTTTGAAGAAAATAAAATGCCAAAAATGGTACGACTTCATTTTGTGAAAGATGAAATTTTTGCCATATGAAAATACCTCGAGATGTTAACGGTTCAGAACTTGTAAAGGTGTTGAAAAAACTTGGCTTTTTTGAGTCTAGACAGTTGGGAAGTCATATTAGATTAACTCATAAATTAAACAACGAAGAATTTCATATAACAGTTCCTAATCATAAACCAATTAAAGTTGGCACACTTAATTCAATATTAACCGAAGTGTCCAATTATTTGAAAATAAATAAACAAGTAATAATAGATTTATTATAAAACAAATGAATACAATAGAACAAACCAAAGAAATACTGCCCCAAACCAGCGATTTTCTTCCTTTACATGGAACAGATTATGTAGAATTATATGTTGGAAATGCAAAGCAAGCTGCACACTTCTACAAGACCGCTTTTGGCTTCCAGAGTCTGGCTTATGCCGGACCCGAAACTGGCGTTAAAGACCGTGTGAGTTATGTACTGATACAAAACAAAATGCGATTGATGCTTACTACTCCTTTGCACTCAAACTCACCCATAGCGGAACACCATAAAAAACATGGTGATGGCGTAAAAGTATTGGCTTTGATGGTAGATGATGCTTATGATGCCTTTGAACAAACAACCAAACGTGGAGGTGTATCTGCTTTGGAACCTAAAACACTTACCGATGCAAATGGTGAAGTAAAAATGAGTGGCATTAAAACCTACGGGGAGGTGGAACACTTGTTTATAGAACGTAAGAACTATAATGGTGTTTTTATGCCAGGCTTTGTAGAGTGGAAAAGCACGTATAATCCTGAGCCGACAGGTTTATTGTACGTTGACCATTGTGTAGGAAATGTAGA
>JANMIV010000146.1:0-1474 GCA_031375995.1 Bacteroidota bacterium | reverse complement strand
CGATGCTTATCAATCCGAGTATTCCGATTTCAGAAGAATCGATGTCTATACACGGCATAACGCCAAAAGATTTGGCGAATAAGCCGACTTTTTTGGAAGTTGCACAAAAATTATATGATTTTATAGGAAATGCAGATTTGGGCGGCTACAATTCTAATCGTTTTGATATTCCGATGTTGATGGAAGAATTTGGTCGTGCAGGACTTGATTTTGATGTAACACACCGAAAATTGATAGATGTGCAGCGTATTTTTTACCGTATGGAGCCTCGTACGCTCAAAGCTGCCGTAAAGTATTATTGTGGAAAAAATCTCGAAGATGCACACGATGCACTCGAAGATGTTCGGGCTACAGTGGACGTTTTTAAAGGTCAGTTGGCAATGTACGATGGCGTTGATTTTCAAGATGAAAATGATAATATTATAGAAGCTCCGATTAAAAATGATATGCCCGCATTGCATGATTTTACAAACGATGTGAAAATAATAGACGCTACACAACGCCTAAAATACGATATAAATGGCGAAATTGTCTTTAATTTTGGTAAATACATCAATGCAAATGTAGGCGAAACGCTTTACAAAGACCGTCAATATTACCATTGGATTCAGGAAAAAGATTTTTCTATTCAAGTCAAAAAATTAGCAAAAGATCTTTTGAAAGCGCATGAGGTAAAAATAAAAAGTGCTAAAGCATAAGAAACAATGAAAAAAAAGCTATTATTTTTAAGCACTATCTTTTTGACATTTACTTTTTTTGCTTGCCAAGAAAAAGTACAAGGTTGCCTCGACCCGAACGCAACAAATTTTGAGTTAAGTTCAGATGAGCCTTGTACCAAAACAAGTAGCGGTAGCAATTGCCCTTGTCGTTATGCCAATTTAATATTTGGTGCAGATTACAAAATAGCTGGAAAAACACAAAAGGGAATAGACACTTTTTTCAATTGGAGTAATAATTATGTTTTGAAAAATGCAGCAAATCAAACTTATTTTCTAAAAGATGTAGCATTGTATTTGTCTGATATTCAGTTGATTAGAGAAGATGAAACGAGTGTTTATCCAATTGACAGCATCGTAATTCCGATAAAAAAATCTGCAATAGATACGCCAAATGTAAAAGTTAGAAAAGATTTTACGCTTATTCACAACAATAATTTTACTTATAATATTGGTGCTTTTTCTCAAAATGGTATTTTTAAAAAACTAAAATTTAAAATTAGTTTACAAAATCCTGCAAACCAAGCGAGTACGCTCAACAAACGTAAAATTCCAAACGATAATATTTTAAATATAGATAGTTTGTATTTAAAAAATACTTTTGAACACTACACAGGGTCTTTCAGTTATCAGGCGGATACGTCTAAAACAGGTAAAATTGCTAATTTTAAATTTAAAAAAGATATTGAAATAGAGCTTCCTTTTCCAACAAATGCCGTTTATTCAAAAGGTGCAGATGTTCGTGTTCGACTGTTGAT
>JANMIV010000143.1:0-4357 GCA_031375995.1 Bacteroidota bacterium | reverse complement strand
AGGAAAAGGAATAATGGAATCCAAATCAATGGTGGTGCCTCTGCAATTAAGTTTTATATCTACTCCAAATTGCGCAGTTACTTTTTTAAGGGCAATGCTTATGGTGTCAGTATTGATACAAAACTCGTTTTTGCGTTTGCCAATATACTTTATGGTATCTATACTCGGACTAGCCGTTGGACGCCCTAATGCTGAATCGTTGAGGTACAAGGAAGGGAACCAAGTATAAGTGTAGTTAAGGGTATCGCTTATGCCAAATTGCACGGAGCTGCCAACGCATACAAAGGTGTCGTTTCCGGCAAAGCGGGCTTTGTCGTTGTAGTTGGTATATTCTTCAAAGGTACTATCAGCACACCTGCCATTGCGTGCAATTAGTTTTATGCGGTACTTGCCTAGCTTGGTATAAATAAAAAGGGGCTGTTGTTGGTTGCTAGTATCATTGGAAGCCGTATTGATGCCAAAATCCCAAAGGTATTGATTGGCACCTGTGCTTGTATTGTTTACCAATAGGCTATCAGTACACAGTTTTATACCACCTGTAAATTGTGCCGATACCTTATTCAATACAATGTTTAAGGTGTCTGTGTTGGTACAAAATTGGTTTTTGCGTGTAGCAATATAGCTAATGGTACTAATGGGCGTGGCGGTGGGTTTTGCCAATAGAGAATCGTTTAAGAATAAGGCAGGCGACCAATTGTAGGTAAAGCCCACACTGTCATTTATACCCAATTTAAGTACTTCGCCTTTGCAGAGCAAAGTGTCCTTACCTGCAAAACGTTCTTTATCGTTGTAATTGGTAAATATGCT
This sequence comes from Bacteroidota bacterium, assembly GCA_031375995.1. Taxonomy (GTDB): domain Bacteria; phylum Bacteroidota; class Bacteroidia; order UKL13-3; family UKL13-3; genus JAAFJM01. The sequence continues at coordinate 3,550 of JANMIV010000143.1, read as the reverse complement.
ATTGGTGCTATCAGCACAGGTTTCGTTATTTACACGCAATTTTATTCTATAGCTGCCCGTTTTTTCAAATAGGTAGATAGGGTCAGACAAAGTACTGGTATCGTTTGCGCTTGTAGGTATGCCAAAGTCCCAAAAGTATTGATTGGCTCCAGTACTCGCATTTTTAATTAATAAACTATCGGTACATAGCTTTATACCACCAGTAAATTGGGCTACTACTTTTCTAAATAGGATGTTTACCGTATCTATATTGGTACAAAACTGGTTTGTACGGGTGGCAATATAGCGAATGGTGTTGTTGGGGTTAGAGTTGGGTTGCGCCAATAAGGAGTCGTTTAAAAAAGAAGCTGGCGACCAAGTATAGGTATAACCTGTGGTATCGGTTATGCCTAGTTTAATTATCGCAATATTGCACAGTGTGGTATCTCTGCCTGCAAAGCGTTCTTTATCGTTGTAGTTGGTTACAGTAGTGCTGGCACTGTCAGTGCAGTTTCCATTGCTTACTAGTAGTTTTATTTTGTAAGAGCCAATTTTGCTAAATAGGTATATGGGTTCTGGCAGATTGCTAGTATCATTCAAGGTTTCATTTACCCCAAAATCCCATAAATATTTAAGGCCTCCAATGGTATTATTTTTAATAATTAAGGTATCGCTACAGGTGTTTATGTTTCCTGTAAATGCGGCTTTTAATTTAGCTATATTTATGTTTATGGTATCTGAATTGGAGCAAAATTCATTTTTTCTTATGCCAATATATTGTATAGTATTATTAGTACTGGTAGTTGGTTTTGCTAGTGTGGAATCGTTGAGAAAGGTAGAGGGAAACCAAGTATATTTAAAGGTAGCAGTATCATTTATGCCAAATTTTACTTTTGCTCCTTCGCATAGGGTGGTATCGTTACCTGCAAAGCGTACATTGTCGTTAAATACTTTTACTGTGCTTATTATACTATCTGTGCAATTGCCATTGCTTACTTTTAGTTTTACGTTGTAATTTCCTGCACCTGGAAATACGTAGGTAGGTTCTTTTTTGGTGCTTGTATCCGTAGTAATATTGCTTAAGCCAAAATCCCATAAATAGCTGGTAGCACCAAAGCTTTGGTTGTTAAATGTTACAGTATCGTTACACGTTTTTACATTTTCAGTAAAGGTGCTTATTAAATCAAATACGCAAATTAATACATTGAATTGAAAGTCCCTTCGGGTAGTATTAATGAGTGTTCCGTTCCTAAATTCATTCACTAAAATACCAATGGTATATTGCCCTACAAACCTTGGTTTTACTGTTAGCAAACCTGTTATGGAATCTATGCGTAATTCTGGCAACCCATCCATCATTTTGTTTTGGTTAAAGGGTGCTCGCCATTGTATGGTAGTATATGGCGGCCCTGCTGGCGGTCTAGGTGATGAGTTTACTGGATCGGCACCGTTAAAGGGAGTATATAATCCGTAGGCTAGGGAATCGCCATCTAGGTCTATGGCAGAGTGGTCGTAAATAAAGTTACGGGTACTACACAAAAAGTTAGGCGGTACTGTTTTAAAAGTAGCAGCAGAATTGTATCCCCTTTGCGACACATCTGGTATTTTGGTCCAAAAGGTAGCACCTACATTGGCTGGATTGGTTATATTGGTAATGAAGTTGTTTCTGCAACAACGTTGGTAGGAAATGGTATATCCACCAGCTATTGGAGGCAATTGGGTGTAGTATTTATATTCGTATTTATCTACACACTCACTGGTGGGTGTTTTTACGCAGTTGTAGTTTACGGAGTTAATACGCACTGGAGCTTTGGCCCTAGCGTTCATATCTTTAATTAAAACCCCTGCATTGTTAAATATGCCAATAGTGGAATTGGAGTCTGATTGAATAGCACCAATACTGCCGTTTAAGCAATCCATGTATAAAACCAAAGTTATTTCGAAGCTATCATTTACTATGCGCTTATACGTTATTTCTCCTCCTACCACATGGGTGGCATTTGTTTTATTGGCAGACACCAACAGAATAAAGAGGAGAAGCGGTTGTATATATTGCCTTAAACGCATGCAGGGGGCGAATATAAACATTGATAGTATAAAATTTTTAGCAATAGATTAATAGATTGTAAAATTTTATAATGGCAAAAGTTGCTGTCTGTTGGGTTTTGTTTGGCACTTGCTTGGTGCAGAGACACACCGCAGGCAGCCGAATCCTCGGTCATTCAGAAGGAAACTCCTTTCCTCGGCAACCAATTTTTATTATTCTGAGTTGGTTGCCATATTAAGGGAATTCCTAGAGAATGACCAATTGCTTTATTATTATCAGTTTACAAAAAAAAGTCAATGGTAGGTACGAAGCATCTCATTCCATTAAAGAACAGTGAAACCCATTTTGTAAAAAAATAATATATTAAGTTTTTTTAAGAACAAAATAATATATTCGTTAAAAATTAAAGTGATGAAAAAACATATACCTTTCTTATTTTTTTTATGGGTATTAGCCTTAAACGCCAAAGCCGCCACTATCAATAAACCCATTTCCTCGCAGTATGGTTTTATACAAAACAAGGGACAAATAATAGACCAAAACAACCAGATAAATCTCAGTGTATTGTATTTGTACAATGGCAACGGATTGCGTGTGCAGTTGCGCAAAGGCGGTTTTAGTTACGAAGTAATACATACTGTAAAAACACCCAAAACCATAATAAATGAAGAGCCCACAGGCAAGTTTGCTTCCGCAGCAGACTCCTTTGATATAAGCCATGAAGTACACCGTGTTGATATTAACTTTAAAGGTGGCAACAAAAACGCAGTGCTAAAACCTTATGAACCTGCAAGCGATTATATCAACTACTACACCACAGCCACCCCTGAAGAAGGCATAACCCAAGTGCAGCATTTTCAGAAAGTAATATACGAAAATGTATATCCCAATATAGACATAGAATTCGTACTAAACGATGCCACTAACAAAGGCCAATTTAAATACAATTTCATTGTAAAACCCAATGCTAATTTAGTCGATATACAATTAGAATTATTAGGAGCAAACCGCACCAGTTTAAACAAAGCAGGAAATATACTCATAGAAACTTCTTATGGCAACCTAGAAGAAAACATACCATTGAGTTATGTAATTAATAAGGACAATTCCCACAGCACCATAAAAGCTAATTTTATAGCACTTGCCAACAATGTATTTGGTATAAATGCAGCCGACTATAACCACAACCAAACACTGGTAATAGACCCCACCAATTGGGCTACTTATTATGGAGGGAGTGGTAATGATGCTGTTGGTGGAATAGCAATAGATACAAGCGGGAATACACTGGTAACAGGACAAACCTATTCAAGCAATGCAATAGCAACAACTGGTTCATACCAAACAGTATTAAGTGGCACTACTGATGCTTGTATAGCTAAGTTCAATAGCAATGGAGTAAGGCAATGGGCTACCTATTATGGGGGAAGTAATGATGATGGAGGTTCTGATATAAAAGCCGATGCCAATGGCAATATAATAATAATGGGAGGAACTAGTTCAAGCAATGCAATAGCAACATCT
>JANMIV010000101.1:0-4182 GCA_031375995.1 Bacteroidota bacterium | reverse complement strand
GCTTATTGGGAGGAAAAAAAGTGGACAGCCTTCTTTATTTAACCATTGATGGAAACAGTATCCATGAAATAAATAAAACGGCCAATCAAGAAAATATTCTATCAGACAGTTTGGTGCTATCCAAACTAGGTGCTTATTATGTAGTAAGTTCCCTTAGCCACGAAAATAAGGGGTTTTGGACGCTTGGCTATTTTAAAATAGTAAAAAACGGACTCCACTATATGCCTTATATGGGTGCAGATAAACCTAGTAGAGATAATTTGGCTAAATACCTTAATTTTATTGCTAGTTTTAAAAATGGCAAAACCACTATTAATGCACTTCCCATAAATGACCGTACTCCTGTTTATAGCTTTCATTCCGATACCATTAATTATTACGAAATGAATGATTTACGCTTTCTGGATTTTATGGAGAGTGAAAAGGCGGATCTAATTATTAAATTCAATAAAATTAATACCAAAAAATAATGAAAACGCAACGCCCTATTAGAGTTTTAGTAGCCAAAGTAGGTTTAGACGGGCATGATAGAGGTGCAAAAGTAATTGCTACCGCCTTACGCGATGCTGGTATGGAAGTAATTTATACTGGCTTACGCCAAACACCAGAAATGGTAATACAAGCTGCTATGCAGGAAGATGTAGATGCCATTGGTGTTAGCATTCTTTCTGGTGCACATAACACGGTATTTCCTAAGCTGATAGAATTAATGAAACAGCAAGGATTAAATGATGTACTGCTTACTGGTGGCGGAATTATACCGGAAGAAGACATTGTAACCTTAACAAAAATAGGAGTAGGAAAACTATTTACTCCTGGCACCAATACCCAAGATATAGCTGAATATATTAAAAAATGGGTGGCTGAAAACAGAAGTTTTTAACTTCTAACTTACGTTTAATTGCCTTCACTGCCTTTATCATTGCTTGATTCTTCTCTTTCAGGTAGGTTTAACGTTTCGTCCGTTAGTTCATTCTCCATATAATAAGTGGTAACAAATGTTTCTTTTACCCTTACAGATTTTAAATAATACGGAATCCATATTATAGCTGAAATTGCCGTTCCTCCCAATGTATAATATGCCTGTTTCACCATTGGATTATCGGTAGGGTTTGGGACGAATAAATTGAGAAAAACAATTTCCCAAAAACCTAAACCCAATAACAATATATAACACAAAACTACAAACTTAGGAACTGTGCTTCTCCTTTGAGTGAATAGTATTAATATGAGTATTTGAAAGGATATAATTACGATAAAAAAGATCATTTCAAATAGCAAGAAAGCAGCCATTAAAGGATTGTAAATAGGGGCTAGAGGGTTGCTTATAAAGTCCAATATGGATATGTTGAAATAATCTGCCTTGTAAAAAGCAATGATATTTAAAATAGGAGCTAAAATAAGCCCAATAGCCGAAAGTAAAAGCCAACCGCCAATGGGATTACCGTAATTGGGATAATGTGGTCTTTCATCGTATGAATACAATTTATTGGCAAAAAAAGCACACAAGGAAGCTACTACTAGTGCAATTACTGCCATTACTGCACTAGAACGAGACTCAGGCGTTGTTAACGTGGTAGCATCTGGTATTGTAACTTCAAATAAATTGTATTTTTTTACCTCCTCTAAATCCTTTGTATATCCATTCATTTCCTCCACACTTACCTCTTCCTTTAATGTTTTAAATCCATAAACCAACTCAAAACTATTAGGCTCTTCTCCATTCTGGCTATTAAAAAAATAGCCGAAACAACTATTGTTTATATTTTTCCTTTCTTTTACAGTAAACCAATCTCCTGGGTGTTTGATTATAATTTGTTGAATATACTCATAAGGACTCACCAATTTATAAGGATATTTACGTTTAGTCGTTTTTGGTATGTTTATGTTTCCCAGCAATGCATCAGGAAATATTTGTAACTTCTTCTGACCAGTTTCTGTTATTAATATATCAGGTAAATCATATCTTTCATAGGTTGCAAAAACATTATTCTCTAAATCGTCTTTGGTATTTATGTTTCCAATTATGTTGACTGTTTTATACAAATTGGTATAATAATCAATATACTCTTTTTCAATATCTGCCTCGCTATTGGTTTCAAACCTATATCGAGCATCATCGGCATCTACTCCCTCATATCTGGTTGTTACTACTAACTCAACAGGGGCAGTTAAACTCTTATAGGTGAAAATTTCTTTAAGGGTTGTTCTCTTTAAAGCATTGCTATTCTTAATGCTTGTAAGTCCTTTTGTACCTGGCTTTATTAATAACGTATAACCATAATCAGGGTATTGTATGGTTCTTAAAGTTCCGCCTTGGTGAGAACCTGTAGGGTCTAAATAAAAAGAGTTTCCATTTAATTCCACACACACGGTTACGTGGTTAAAATGCCAAGGGGAAGGCAATTCGTTTTTAACATTGGCTTTAAAATACGTATTTACTAAGTTGGGATAAGCCTTTACGCCAATTTCTTTTAGCATACTACAAAACAAATATGCTTTATCCTTACAATCTCCAAAACGATTCTCAAATACCAAATTAGGAGAATGTGGTTTATGAGAATTAACACCTACTTCAAATCCCATATACCTTACTTCGTTTTGTATAAATCTAAATACGGCTACTATTTGCTCTTCAACAGCTAATTTATCTTTTGTTAATTCACTTGTTTTGTCTTTTAGTTTCTTTGCAAGGGGCTTATTTTCATTGTATAATGGAATAGCCCAATTTACTACTTCCTCCCAAGAGTTATATTCTGTTACATCTATAAAAGGATATGGGTTATAATGGCTAGGTACGTTTTCTTCTGCATCTAGTGGGTTATTGCAGTTTACCTGCCATTCGTAGCTAGTAAATCCGTTGTTACTTGAAATGTTTGGTTTAAAACTTCCTTCTCCAATGGTTTTATAATTTAGTTTTCTATTGGTAGGGGCAACAATTTTATTGTAAATAAGTGATACAGGAGCACTATATGCCATGTCTAAACTCGTAAAAAATTTACCCTTAAAAACTGGATTCCTCCCTTTGATAGTATAAGCATATTCAATAATATCACCCACCCTAATATCTGCTAGTGATAAATGAGCTGTTAAAGAACCATCGTAAATTTTAGACTCTAGGTTATCCTCTCTCTGTATTACCTTTACTTCTTTCTGATTGTATTTGTTTAACTTCTCTTTACCCCTTATTACATGCACAAAATGAAAGACGGCACTTTGATAAGCTGGGTCGTAGTTGATGCTAATTTCTGAAGTATTTTGAATACCTGCCTTATTCTGCACCTTTATTGCATAGTTAACATATATTTCCTCGGTGGCAACATTCATTTGCGAACTGGAAATAAGGTAGTAATAGCCATCTACTATTTTCCGTTCATTTACGCTAATAGAAAGCGGCAACTCTAACTGAGAGGCCCATGCAGGAGTTTTAGCCAACTTAGGTGCATTTGCCGCCTCGGCCTTACTAAAACCTAAAAAAAGGAAGATAAAAAATAGTATAAAATTATTTCGCATATTGTCTTTATGCCCTTATCACACCGGGTCTAAATTCCTTTTCTATTTTAGCATGGTTAGCCGCTTCTATTCCCATACTCACCCATTTGCGGGTATCTGCAGGATTTATAATGGCATCAATCCACAAACGTGCTGCTGCATAGTAAGGAGATGTTTGTTTGGTATATCTATCGGTTATGGTTTTAAGTAAATCGGCTTTCTTTTCGTCTGTTATTACCTCGCCTTTGGCCTTTAGGCTGGCTTCCTCTATCTGCAATAGTACTTTTGCAGCTTGCGCTCCTCCCATTACAGCAATATTGGCATTGGGCCACGCTGCTATTAAGCGAGGGTCGTAGGCTTTGCCGCACATGGCATAGTTTCCTGCTCCATAACTATTGCCTGTTATTATGGTAAATTTAGGTACCACCGAATTAGCCTGTGCATTTACCAATTTGGCACCATCTTTTATAATACCTCCATGCTCGCTTCTGCTGCCCACCATAAAGCCTGTTACATCTTGTAAAAACAATAAAGGAATTTTCTTTTGATTGCAATTCATAATAAAGTGTGCTGCCTTATCGGCACTATCGCTGTATATAACACCGCCTATTTGCATCTCTACTGGATTATCAGCCGCATTTTGTTTTGGCTTTTTGGCTTTTACCACTTGTCGGTTATTGGCAACAACAC
>JANMIV010000097.1:0-12552 GCA_031375995.1 Bacteroidota bacterium | reverse complement strand
ATTACGCCCCATCAATATGGCATGGCCAGTAGTTAAGTTTTTAAAATATTTTAAGTCGGCTGGCAAATGACATAGCAATTGGTTGTTTTTTCCAATTCCATTGTTTTCATCTGCGGCAACTACCATTGAAATTTTCATGTTGTAATGTAAAGAAGTAGCAATAACGCACAATTCGTTTAAAGTCCCAAAATAGATTTTAGTTTAGGATAGCCCGTTTTGCTCAATGGGATGCGTGCAGCATTTTTCAGAATGGCATACTGTGTTTCTTTGTCGTATTGTTCTATTTTGGTTAGCTGATTGATGTGTATAATGTAGGAACGATGTACTCTCACAAATTGGCTCGGAGGCAGTACTTTTTCAAAATAACTCATGGTTTTTTTCTTCACGAATACATTTTCTGCGGTATGAATTTTTACATAATCATCATAAGCTTCAAAATAAAAAATGTCTGCGGCAGGTATAATTTTTATGGCTCCCCCATGTTTTATAACTACTCTGTTTTCCACTTCCTGCTTGCTAGTTGTCAATATGGTTTCATTTTGTTCTAAAGCAGCCACTGTATTTGATTTACTAGATAAAAGTTTTTGTATTGCCTTGTTAAATCTCTCCTTGTCAAACGGTTTTAGCAAATAATCTATTGCGTTTTGGTCAAATGCTTTAAGTGCGTACTCATCAAATGCAGTGGTAAAGATTACGTGTGGTTTTTCATCAATTAGTTCTAGCATTTCAAAGCCTGTAATTTTAGGCATTTGTATATCTAAAAAAATCAAGTCGGGTTTATGCAGTAAAATGGCTTTAACTCCTTCAAAACCATCATTGCACTCTGCTGCTATTTCAAATTGTGGATGGCTTTGTAAGTATTCTGCTATAAGCGCTCTCGCTAAAGGTTCGTCATCAATTAGTACTACTTTCATTGGCTTATTGGGGTATTAAAACGTGCGCAGTAAATACATTGTTGGTAATGGTGGTTTTTAGTAAGTCGTTGCGCATAAACAATAAATATAAACGCCTTTCAATGCTGCGCAATCCAAATCCTTCACCTTTATTGGAAGGACTTGTTTCAGCATCAAATGGATTGCTAATAGTAATAGAAAGCATCTTGTTTATGGGCTTACACTCCATACCAATAGTAATGGTTTCTGTAGTTCCATACAGGCCAAATTTGATAGCATTCTCTACAATAGGTTGTATTAATAGACTTGGTATAAGCATGGTTTTACATGCTTCTTCGGCTTGTATATTTACATTTAATCGGTGCCCAAACCGCACTAATTCAATATTTAAATAAAGTTGTAAATGTTGTAACTCTTGGTTTAAACTTATCAATTGATTTTCTTCCTTTTTTAAAGTTCCTCTTAAAAAGTCGGCTAATTCTTGAATCATTTGTCTTGCTTTTTCGGGTTTTGAGCCTAAAAGAGAGCTGATTGAGTTTAAGCTGTTGAATAAAAAATGAGGTTGTATTTGCTGCCTCAAATTAAGTAATTCGGCTTCGCGAAGCAGTTTTTCATTGTCGGTTTGTACCTGTATATCCTCCTGCAAGCTCGTTTTATAATGCCAAATCCAACTCAGTATAGCAGCACTTAATACCATAAGCGCATTAAAAGCTACCCTTACACTGGCAGTATTGGTAAAAAAAGTATAGTACTCAGTTTGGTTAGTAGTAATATAATAGATAAGAAACTTTTGAATATAGTATGCACTCGCAATGCTTAGTGAAAGAATAATGCTTGGTGTAATAAAAACACTTCGGGTAAAGGATATATTTTTACTGATATAGAACAAAGAATAAGCAATAGCAGTTATAGTGCTGTTGGTAATAATGGCATCATATATTGGTAATAGACCCGTTTGATTGAAACTTTGCAATATCCACCATTGCGCTGCAGTCCATGCTAATGACCACAATCCAAAGAAAACGAGTATGCGTATATTACTGCTCAAATGAAGAAGTATTTGATTGGTTAGGATTCAATCAAATCAGCCGACAAATTAAAGGAAGTTTGTTGCACATAGGTTTCGTAATTGTTGTTGGGTTCGTTTTCCCTTATGTGCGAGTAGAGTTCCATTCCGTCAGTTAAATCTTGTAGGGCAATAATATCCATTACGTTTACAAATTTCCAGTTTACCTTGGTAAGCGTTTCGTTAAAGAAACTATCTTCTTCTTTTATGCCTAGAATTTTTGCCTTTATGAGTGCTTCGTGGCGGTTACTTGCCATTATTACTCTTAATTGATCATCGTAATGAAAACCATTTTCTGCTGTAGATATGCTAAAGATAAGCTTTACTAAAAAAACCATAATTGTTACGTTTGAGATTTAGTATGATTTGATGTCTATTCCACCTAAAATATTAGTGCCACGCAATATTAATACTTTTCCGCCTGCTATGTTTAAAGCAGATAAGTTTTTCCTTTTATCTTCCACACCCCCGAGTATAGCTGTAATTTCTGATTTTACTTCCCAATGGGCTGGTAATATTAATTTTATACCTCCAAATACTTGTGTAACGTCAATTTGAACAACCCCATCAATATCCGATTGCGATAAATCTATATCAGTTCCACCAAATACATTGAAAATTTCTCCTCCTTTAAAGTCTTTGGTAATAATATTTTTCTTTACGCCTCCAAATATAGTGGTAGCATTAATAAAGTCATTATCAGTTCCATTTACTTCATCTAACTTGCTCCATTCTTTTTTTTTATAAGCAGAAACAAGCATAGCAGCACCTGCTAAAAGTATGGCAGAAGGCCAGAAAAATTTTATTAAGCGTACTTCTACAAATAAATCATCAATTAAAAAGAAAGATCCAATAATAACAGGAATAATCCAGCCACTTTTTCTAAAAGAGTCTTTGGCACCTATAAATACGCCTAATACTATTAAAAACATTTCCCAGCGGAACAGCCAATATGGTAGCTCCACATCCAATTGGCGGGCGAATAGGAATACACCAACTATAAGTAATACAATACCTCCAAGTATTTTACCTTTGTTTTGTGCGTTTTGATTTTGCTTGAATGAGTTTTCCATTTTTTTATTTGTATTTGATGGCACAAAAGTATTGGCAAATTGCAAACTAAAAAGGGCAATTAGGTTAAGTGATGAAAAAAGTCGGTGAAAAGGAAGAAAAAGTCGGTGAAATGTGAAAATGAGACTTTATATTTTACCCAACAGGTAGTTCAAAAGCAAAAGTAGAGCCTTTTCCTGGCTCGCTTATGGCATATATGTGCCCTTTGTTTTGTTTAATAAAATCGTGGCACAACATCAATCCAAGACCCGTTCCTTTTTCGTTGGCAGTGCCTTGTGTACTTGGGTTTTGGTGTTCAGTAAATAGGTTGTTTAGTTTGTCGGCATCAATACCTATTCCATTATCAGTTACGGTAATTTTTACTTGGCTATTATGGCTTTCATTTCCAATTTTTACTTCACCACCTTCCGGGGTAAACTTAATGGCATTGATAATGAGGTTGCGTAATACCAAATGAATGGTATTTGCATCTGCGTATATTAGCAAACTCGCATCGCATTGGTTGAGTAGTGTTATGTTTTTTTGATGGGCAATGCTTGCAGCTAACTCTATATTTTTTTCTGCCATTTCAAATACATTGAGTGGAACAAAATGCAGCGGTAATCCTTTAATCTGCGCAGCAGCCCATACCAATAAATTTTCCAATAAATCTATATTGTTTTCTACCGAGGAGGCTATTTGTTTGGTAAGTTCTTCTGTGTTTTCTGGTTTGTATTTTTTATTACTCATCAAATCAAAATACAGTTTCATGGTGGTAAGGTTGTTTCTTAAATCATGACTGATAATGCTGAAAAAACGATCTTTTACAGAGTTGAGTCTAGTTAATTCATCCGTTTGCTTGGCCAATAGCCTGTTTTGCTGCTCTAGGGATTGTCCTATTAGTTTTGTTTTCCTATAAAAGTAAAAAAATACCAGTCCAAGCAATACCATTAAAGTTACGATGGCAAGAAGCATATTTCTCAATTGGCGTTCTTTGCTTAATTGCTCTTTGCTTAACTCCTCATTGCGCTTTAATAATACCACTTGTTGCAGCGATTTTTCCTTGTCGTACAGCAATTGGGTATTGGTAACCCTTGCCAATATGGAATCATTGAAAAGGGAGTCTTTTATTTGAGTACTTAAAATGGAGTAGGTTTTTGATTTAAGGCTTTGGTTATTTATTTGGGCTATTAAACTCAGTCCATCGTAAGCATCTTTTAACTCAAATTTTTGGTTGAGTAATTTGGCTTTTTGTAAGGCTTTTTTATAGTTTTTCTCCGCCTCACCATAATTGTTAAGCATGTACTCAATATTCCCTATTCCAATTAAATTGGTCGTAATAAGAACCTCAGATTGGGCCACTTGAGCTATTTTATTGGAGCGTTGATAAAAACCAAGTGCAATGTTGTATTCCTTTAATTGATAATGTAATTTGGCTATATTTTGTAAGGTAATGGCTTCCCCAGCTTTGTTATTCAGTGATTGATATATTTTTAACGCCTTGTTATAGTAGTTAATGGCCAAGGTGTATTTTTTTTGAAGGGTATAAATATTACCAATATTTTCTATAGCACTCAATTGCCTTAAAGGAGTGTGGTTTTGTTCAAATAAGGAAGAAGCTTTTAAATTGTATTCAATGGCTTTTGTAAAGTTGTTTTGCCTTTCATATACGGCTGCTATGGCTGTATATGAATTGAGTAATTCGTTTGCAGTGCCCTTTTTTTCGGCAGATTTAAGCGCATCTAAGTGGAACTTAATAGACTGAGGTAGATTCCCTAAGGCATAATAGGTATTTCCTATAGCATACAGGATAGACGTATTGTTTTTAGCATCGTCAATGGTTTGTGTTAAAGCTTTTTGGTAAATAGCAATAGCATCATAGAAATTACCCGATAGATAGTGATAGCCACCTAATGTTCTGTAGGCATCTATTTTTATTGTTTTGGAGTCGCTATTGTCTGCCAATGCAGCAGCTTGCTTGGCCAAAATAAGTGCTTCAAATATATTGCTGTAACCTATTTTGTTGGCTTTGGCAATAAGTGCCGTAATACTATCATTTTTTGTTACTGGCGTTTCATTGCTTTGACTAAAAGCATTGTTGGCTAGGCACAGGAATAGTAAATAAATGCTGAGTAAGATAAAGCGCATACAAGTAATAGAAGCTAAAAATTGTTTAGACAAACTTAATTGAAAGCATACGGCTTTCAAAAAGCAATTTTAAGCAATGGGTATTTCAACCATTTTAAAGCCACTACCATGTATATTATCAATGGAAACAAACGTATCTTCTTTTAAAAGCTTGCGTATTTTGTTAATATACACATCTAAATTTCTGGCAGTATAAAAGTCGTTGCGCCCCCATACATGCAAAAGTATATTGGCTCTAGGCAACAAAGAGTTTTTGTTTACCACCAATAGTTTAAGTAAAGTAGCTTCGGTATTGCTTATTTTTTTATCAGTACCGTTTACTTTTATTACGTTATTTATTAAGTCAATCTGGGTTTGTCCTATGGCTATTACTTCTTCTTTGGCGGCTAAATCGGTTTCTGGTTTTGAAGTACTGCGTTTAAGCACGGCTTTTATGCGTGCCAATAACTCTGGTGTACTAAAAGGTTTTGTAATGTATTCGTCCGCTCCAATATTAAAGCCTTTTAGCTTATCCTCTTCGCTGGAGTTCGCAGTTAAAAATATAATGGGCACGTGTTCATCTTTTTCGCGCACTTTTTCTGCCAGTTCAAAACCGTTTATTTTTGGCATGTTTACATCAAAAATACACATATCAAATCTTTCATTTAAAAAAGCCCTTAAGCCTTCTTCTCCATCTTTGCACAAGCGAATGGTATATTCTTCTACCCGCAAGGTTTCTTTCAGTAAAAAGCCCAAAGTGCTTTCGTCTTCCACTAATAATATATGAGGTATAATTTGCTTTGCCATAAGTTATATTTTGATACGAATTTATTAATACTTTAAGAAGAATATGACAAAACAAATACATTTAAGTTATTTTTATGATAAACAGGTGGTCAGCAAGCACTGTTTTGAATGAGATTGCGCTAGCTTGGAGTGGACAAATAGTTTTATGGTAAGTATTAAATTCTTTTATTTGTGCCATAATGATGAAAAAAATTGTTTTGTGGGTGCTATTATTGGCTATAGTAGAAGCGTGTAATTGGAAACAAGAAACGGCTTATACCACTAAGTACCATTATTTTTTAACGAAGCGCGATTTGGTGAACGATTCGTTGGTAAAAGAGTTATGCAACGGACCTTGGAAAATATTCCAACTGGAACACAGAAAGTTTAACAAACAAAAAATAGCATTTGACGATAGTAGAACCTATTTGGTAGATAGTAACTTGTTTGAAATTAACTTCTTACCCGATAGTACTATTAGCACTAAGAATCCAAAAGGTAAAGGAACTTGGAGTATTGCGAATAAGTATTTTATTGAGTTTGATTTTTTTGGATCTGATACCGCCAATCATTTGAGGGGTAAATTTGATGTAAAAATGCGGTACAACGATTTACTCTTTAACCAAGGCGTATATACCAGCGATACCTCCAGTGAAACTTTAAGGATTCATTTTTTCAGACAAGGCGGTATTCAGGTAAATTAATAGTTTTTGTAGATAATTTGCCTTAAATCAGGCTGTAAAGTGTTGATATAAAAATATTTAATAGCAGTATAAATATTGCGGAACTTGTAGAATGTGTAATGAGCCATATAAAACCTTATTTACCCATACAATGAAAATGCTTACAAGGAGTTACATAAATATGGAAAAGGGTATTTAAACGATAAGGCATACTAAACAACAAAACCCAAAAAATCCTACTTTAAATAAACTGATAATGTTACTTTCGCGGCTCGTTTTTTAAACAATACTTTATGAATCAAGCTAGAAGCATGCAAAATGCCTTAATTTCAGTGTTTTACAAAGATGGTTTGGATGTGTTAGCCAAAGCATTGAACCAATTGGGAATAAATATATATAGTACAGGTGGTACCCAAGACTATATTGAACAATTAGGCATAAAAGTGCATAGAGTAGAGGATTTAACTGCATATCCAAGTATTTTAGGTGGACGTGTGAAAACCTTACATCCAAAAGTATTTGGAGGTATTTTGGCCCGCAGGGGTAATGAGCAAGACCAAAAAGAGATGGCAGAATTCAACATGCCTTATTTTGATTTGGTAGTGGTTGATTTATACCCATTTGAAGAAACCTTGGCGAGTACTGACGAAGAGAGTAAAATTATAGAAAAAATTGATATTGGAGGCGTTTCTCTAATTAGAGCGGGTGCCAAAAACCATAATGATACTTGCATTATATGCAATAAGAACGATTATGCGGTGCTAGCAGAAACCTTATTGGCTCAAAATGGGACTACCAGCATAGAGCAACGCAGAATGTATGCAGCCAAAGCATTTGCTACCACCGCTGCTTACGATACCATTATTCAAAATTATTTTAACCAAACTCAATTTGCCCCATTGAGCAGTATGCCTGCCCAAACATTGCGTTATGGTGAAAATCCGCATCAAAAAGGGGTTTTTTATGGCGATTTAAATGGCATGTTTACCCAGTTACATGGCAAGGAATTGTCTTATAACAATTTATTAGATGTGGATGCCGCTACGCATTTAATTGAAGATTTTGAGGAACCGACCGTTGCTGTTATAAAACACAATAATCCTTGTGGATTGGCAAGCAGAACAAGCATTGCCCAAGCTTGGGCAGATGCTTTGGCTGGTGATCCTGTTTCGGCTTTTGGTGGTGTAATAGTTGCCAACAGACCCATAGATGTGGAAACGGCTACTGCCATGGATAAAATATTCCTAGAAGTACTTATTGCTCCAAGTTATGATGAAGCAGCTTTGCAGATTTTAAAAAGTAAGAAGAACAGGATTATTTTGGAGAAAAGGGGCATTTTACCAAAAGGTAAAACCATGCGTACTGTTTTAAATGGCCATTTGGAGCAAGATAAAGACAGCGTAATTTTAACAGCAGCGCATTTAACATTGGTAACTGAAAATAGTGCCAATCAGCAAATAATTGACGATTTGTTGTTTGCCGATAAAATAGTGAAACATGCCAAATCAAATACCATAGTTTTGGCTAAAAACAAGCAATTGTTGGGTATTGGATGTGGGCAAACATCGCGGGTAGATGCTTTGAAACAAGCCATTGGTAAAGCCAAAGCTTTTGAATTTGATTTAAACAATTCGGTAATGAGCAGCGATGCTTTTTTCCCTTTTCCTGATTGCGTAGCAATTGCCTTTAACGAGGGAATAAGAACTGTTATTCAACCAGGAGGTTCCGTTAAAGACGATGCCTCGGTACAATATTGCAATGAAAACAAAATGGCTATGTATTTTACAGGTATTCGTCATTTTAAACATTAAACCAAACAGATGCCACGCATATTAGCAATTGACTATGGAACCAAAAGGGTAGGATTGGCAGTAACCGACCCTATGCAGATTATAGCCAATACGCTTGCTACCGTGCATAGCAAAGATGTTATTCAGTATTTAAAGGACTATATTGCCAAAGAAGAGGTAAGCTGTTTTGTAATAGGTAAACCTACTAGGCATAATGGCGATGATACCGATGCGACACCACATATCGAAAAATTTATATCTTTGCTCGTCAAAAACTTTCCTCATATAAAGATGGAGAGAGCGGACGAACGATTTACTTCTGTTATTGCCAGAAGAAGTTTAGTAGAAATGGGCTTAAAGAAAAAGGACAGAGAAAAAAAGGAAAATGTAGATCAAGTAAGTGCCGTTTTGATATTACAAACCTATATGAGCATGTTATAAGTGCAGATTGCGAAGTGTTAAATGGGGAGTAAGGAAAAAGGTAAAAATTTGTCCTTGGTTGGTGTCCTCACCAATCAAAAAGTAGCTGGTGAGGACACCAACCACGGGCATAAAAAGTAATAAAAATAATAAATGTCTTGTCAATTACCGTTGACTTTAGCCATTGGAGAAAAGAAAATAATAATAAAATAGATTTACCAAACTCGGAGCATTTATTTCGAATTTGGTACTTCAAATTTCGATTTTTTAAAAAGAATGATATTACCAATAGTAGCGTACGGAGATACCGTATTACGTAAAGTAGGAAGCGATATTACCCCTGAATATGAAGGGTTAAGTGAATTGATAGCAAATATGTGGGAAACCATGTATAAGGCCAAGGGTGTTGGGCTGGCTGCGCCTCAAGTTGGGAAGGCCATTAAATTATTTATTGTGGATACTACCGCTTTTGAAGACGAGAAGTACCCCAGTTTAAAAAAAGTATTTATCAATGCAGAAATTATTGATGAATGGGGCGAAGAGTGGGCTTTTGAAGAGGGTTGCTTGAGTATTCCTGCAATACGGGAAGATGTTTACAGATGGAGCGATATAGCCATTCGTTACCAAGATGAAAACTTTAAATGGCATGAAGAAGAGTTTGATGACATTGCAGCTAGGGTTATTCAGCATGAATATGACCATATTCAAGGGAAACTATTCGTTGATTATTTAAGCCCATTGAAGAAAAGGTTGTTAAAGAATAAGTTATTAAATATAAGTAAAGGCGGAACTCATACCGACTATAAAATGAGAATACCACGTTAAAATAATTAACCTAAGTATGGAAAAAAAATGGCCAAAAAGTGTTGCTGTAATAGGAGGGGGTAGCTGGGCAACAGCTATCGTAAAAATGCTTACGGAACACAGGGAATTACCTGAACCTAGTATAGAGCGCTTGCAATGGTGGGTTCGTTCCGAGGAAAAAGCAGCTTATATTAGAGAAAAACACCATAATCCAGACTATTTAAGTACGGTTGAAATACATCCTCAATCTATAGAAGTAAGTAGCGATATAAAGGAAATTGTGCGTACCAGCGATTTGTTGGTAATAGCCATTCCTTCTGCTTTTTTGCAAGTTTCACTTGTCAATATCACTGCTGATGATTTAAAAGACAAAACCATTGTTTCTGCCGTAAAAGGATTGCTACCCCATACCAAACAAATTGTGGGCGATTATTTTATAGATGAATTTAAAGTACCTGAAGATAAAATTTTGGTTATTTCTGGTCCTTGCCATGCAGAGGAAGTGGCATCTGAAAAATTATCTTATTTAACCATTGCTGGTGCCGACCAGTTTTTAGCTAGGCACTTTGCCAGTATGTTGGCCAATAAAAACTTACGTACCGTTATATCAAAAGATGTAAGAGGAACAGAGTATGGAGCAGTACTTAAAAATATATATGCAGTAGCTGCTGGTATGTGCCACGGCTTAGGTTATGGTGATAATTTTCAGGCGGTACTTATGAGCAATGCCATAAGAGAAATGAAGCGGTTTTTACGCACCATAACCGATGCTGACAGAAAAATTAACCACTCCGCTTATCTTGGCGATTTACTGGTAACAGGTTACTCACAACACAGTAGAAATAGGACTTTTGGAAATATGATAGGGAAGGGTTATTCCGTTAAATCAGCTCAGTTAGAAATGAAAATGATAGCAGAGGGATACTATGCTACCAAAACCGTACATGAATTAAATGAGTCGGCCAATATAAAAATGCCTATAATGGATGCCATGTACAATATTATATACCGCAATCAGCCCGCTAAGTTTGAAATAGAAAAGCTAAGCGAAAAATTGGTATAAATAGTCCCATACATGCAAAAAACAAAACCAAGTTCATTTGATGGCAGCGTACTAAAAAGGCTATTTAAATTATCTTACCCCCATGCAAAACTCTTTTGGTTTACGTTCTTGTTTACCATTCTGTTTTCTTTGCTTTCCACTATACGCCCTTATTTAATACAACATACCATAGACCAATTTTTGCCTATTGGCGATTTAAAAAACATCTATTTGTATGTGGCTATTATTTTTGGCTTACTCCTATTATCAACCACATTTCAGTTACTCTCCAGCTATTTGGGTGCTTTGCTTGGTCAGCTTATTATTAAAGATTTACGCATAAAGGTATTTAGCCATTTGAGCAAACTAAAGCTTAAGTTTTTCGACAATACTCCTGTTGGTACCATAGTAACCCGCTGCATAAGCGATATAGAAACAATTACGGAAGTTTTTAGCGAAGGATTTATTAGCATAATGGGCGATTTATTACAAATTATTTTTATTCTGGCTTTTATGTTTTACCAAAGTTGGAAATTGACCTTAGTAAGTTTATCTGTGTTGCCATTGTTACTGATTGCTGCATATTGGTTTAAAGAAAGAGTAAGGGTTTCATTTGAAGATGTAAGAAACAAAGTTTCCGAACTGAATACCTTTGTGCAAGAGCATTTGGTAGGTATGCAAATAGTGCAAATTTTCAATAAACAAGATGAGGAATTGGAGAAGTTTAAAGCCATTAACGCCCAACATAGAGATGCCAATATAAAAGGGGTTTTTTACTATTCCGTGTTTTTTCCCATAGTTGAAATTGTATCAAGTATAGCCATCGGGTTAGTGGTATGGTATGGCGCAAAAGAAACCATTAGCGGGGATGCTTCCGCGGGGGTTATTGTTGCTTTTATCATGTATATATCCATGATTTTTAGACCTATTCGCCAAATTGCCGATAAATTTAATTCATTGCAAATGGGGATGGTTGCCAGCAAAAGAATTTTTAACTTGGTAGATGATACTACCTATCTAGAACAAACAGGGAAAGAAGTATTTGTTACCTTACAAGATAAAATTGAGTTCAAAAAAGTAGGTTTTGCATATATTGAAAACGAACCCATATTACACGATATATCTTTTACCCTTACAAGGGGACATAATTTAGCATTAGTAGGCGCTACAGGAGCGGGCAAATCATCTATTATTAATTTATTGAGTCGTTTTTACGATTACCAAGAAGGGGCTATTTTTTTAGATGCTATTGAGTTAAAACAATACAAAACACAAAGTTTAAGAGAGCAGATAGCGGTAGTATTGCAAGATGTGTTTTTATTTAGTGGCAGTATATTAGATAACATTACTTTATTTAATAAAAATATACCATTAGAGCAAGTAGAAGCTACCGCCAAATTACTGGGAGCACATGATTTTATAAGTAAACTACCATTAGGCTACCACCAACCTGTGCAGGAAAGAGGATTGAGTTTAAGTGTGGGTCAAAGGCAATTGATTTCGTTTGTACGTGCAATGGTATCTAATCCACGTATTTTAGTGCTTGATGAAGCTACTTCAAGTATTGATCAGGAAACAGAAGAAATAATTCAAAAAGCCATATCAAAAATGATGGAGGGAAGAACCAGTATTGTAATAGCACATCGCTTATCCACCATTTTAAATGCTGATGAAATATTGGTAATGGATAAGGGTAAAATTGTGGAGCGTGGAAACCACCAAACACTATTGCAAATAAAGGATGGGTTTTATACTACTTTGTATCAAAAACAATTTAGCGCACAATAGTTATATTTGAATAAATTATTTAATAATCAAATAATATGAAGAAATTTTTGAAGTGGTTTTTTATAGTAATAATTAGCCTATTAGTTATTGGCGAAGCGGCCAT
>JANMIV010000087.1:0-5563 GCA_031375995.1 Bacteroidota bacterium | reverse complement strand
TGTTGTAGCTGAAAATGAACAATTAGACAATATAGAAATCTATGACATCAGTAGTAAAAGGTTAAAATATATCTCTTTCCAAAACAATGAAACAAAAGCCCTTATTAGCTTACCAGAGAATGCAAGCAATTTGTACTTCGTGAAAGTAAAAACTAAAAGCGGCGGAGTGAGTGTGAAAAAGGTAATGAAAATTAGGTAAGTAATAAGATAATCTAAACCTATTTTTTTATAGAAATTTATTATACTAAAAACAAAAAAGCCCACACCTCTTTTGGTGCGAGCTTATCATGTGTGTGCATATAAATCTAAAACGATCTAACAAATTCATTCGTTTAAGTAAGTGAGTAGTGATAATTTTCGTTACCACTACTCAGTTTACCAAACTTGCGCGTAAAAATGGTTGAATTTCTTATAAAATCCAAATCTCCTTATTCAATTACTATCAGTTTTTTAGCCAAAACACCTTGTGTTGTGAACACTTGTAAAGTATAAAAACCTTTTCTATTGTTACTCAAATCCAAGCTAACTTGGTTAGAAGGATTTACAATAGTTTGTACAACTTGACCAATTTCATTCACAACTACTAATCTGCTTGCTTCCACTACACCCAAAGTAACTGTTACTTGCCCATAAGTCGGATTAGGAAACACCTGAATGTTTTCAGGAGAATAAAGTACCTTTCCTTCTGTTATCAATTCACGATTAATCGCTATTGGAGCAATTACTGTTGCATTATTTTTTGTATTTTTCACAAAAGAATTCTCATCTGTACCACCTTCAAGCGTAATAGTCCAAATCTTAGCAGCGATATTTCCGCAATTATCCACCGCTGTCCATTGACACTTTATCTGACCTTTTCCATTACAGTTTCCTGCATAATATATTTCAGAGAAAGTAAGCGTCACGTAAGCATCACAATTGTCAGTACCTTTTACAAAACCTGGTGCTGGAGGAAATGGAATTGGATTACCACATTGCACTGTCACGTCAGCAGGAACACCTGTAATCACTGGTGCTTTTGTATCTTGTACACAAACATACTGAACGTGTACACAAACATTTCCTGCAGCGTCTTTCGCTGACCAACTACGCTTGATTTTGTAGCTATCAGGGCAATCTCCTGGGATAATAGTTTGCGTATAATCTACTGAAACATTATTATCACAATTATCCGTAATAGTTGGATTTGCGACTGCTGGAATAGCATCACATTCTACTGTTACATCTTTAGGGAAATTTGAAATCACTGGTGCAACCTCATCTTTCACACAAAGTGTCCATGTTTTTGTAGATTTATTACCACATTTATCTACCGCTGTCCATGTACGTTTCAATAAATATTGACCCGTTGAAGCAAGAGGTATTATGGTAGAAGCAAACATAACAATAGGCGATTTGTCACAGTTATCCGTCGCCATAATATTCGATGGAACTGCTGGTATTGCACTACAAGAAACAGTAGCATCTGCTGGAATTGTATTTAATACTGGTGCTATCACATCTGAAATACCTGCATCAATTGTGTTGTTTGTTGCTGTAAAATTAATCAGACCAGTTTCGCCAGCAGCGTTTACATCACTATCAATTGCATCATTTGTCCCTTGATCTTTTGTTACAAATGTCAAACCAGTAGAACTTATTGGCATTGCAAAACAAACATTATAAGAACCAGCAGGAACTGTAAATGAATATTTACCAGTAGTAGTTGTAGTAGTTGTCGCAACAACTGTACCTACAGCATTTTTCAATTTTACAATTACATTTGCTACGCCTGCATCGCCATCTTGTATGTTATTTTTATTACAATCTAAGAAAACAAAATCGCCAATCGTAATATTTACAGAAGGCAAGCTAAATCCTGCATCAATTGTTGTAATTGCTTGTCCGCTACTCAATACAATAGGAGCAGTTACACCTGTTGTTGGATTTGCATCACTATCAGCCGTATCATCTGCACCTTGGTCTTGTGGAGAAGCTGTGTAACCCGTAGGCTTCTGGAATGTCAATGTGTAAGATCCTGGCAATAAATTGATAAATTTATACTTACCATTTGCATCAGTCGTAGTAACCTGCGTAATAGGTATATTATTTACCAAACCATTCAATACTACTGTCACACCTGCAATACCCAACTCGCCTGCATCTTGTACGCCATCATTGTCTTTGTCTTCAAATACAAAATCTCCGATTGATGACAATTGATAATAACCTGCATCAACGCTTGTATTATTTTCGCTTGCGCCTAAAATAATATTTGCGGTCATACCTGTCGTTGCATCTGCATCACTATCTGTTGCATCGTTGCCACCTTTGTCTGTTCCTGTTGTTACAAATCCTGTTGGCTTCGCAAATGTTACTTTGTATGTTCCTGCTTGTAAATTTGCAAATACATATTTACCATTTGCATCTGTCGTTGCTGTCAAATTTACAGCTTGTCCGCTTCCATTTGTGCCTGTCAAGGTTACTACTACGCCTGCAATACCTGGCTCGCCTGCGTCTTGTACGCCATTGCCATTTTTATCACAGAATACGAAATCGCCAATACTTGATGTATTACAATTCTTACTTGTTACTGTGATTGAACTTGTAGCTGTACAACCAGCTGCATTAGTAGCTGTTACGCTATATGTTCCTGCACCGACTGTAATACTTGATGTAGTTGCGCCATTACTCCATAAATAAGTGCTGCCGCCTGTTGCTGTCAAAGTTGTAGTAGCATTTTGGCAAACTGTTGGTTCGCCTGTTATTGCAACTGCTAATATAGAATTAGTAACAGTCGCATTTGCTGTTGCAGCACAACCAGCATCATTTGAAACAGTTACACTATAAGTACCTGCACCTACTGTAATCGTTTTTGTTGTTGCTCCGTTGCTCCATGTATAAGAACCAATAGCATTAGCGGTCAAAGTTGTAGTACCGCCATTACAAGTTATTAATTTTCCTGTAATACTTACTTGTTGTGGTATAGCACTTTCTGTTACGGTTGAGTTTGCAGAAGCTGTACAACCAGTAGTATTTGTTACAACTACGCTATATGTTCCTGCACCGACTGTAATACTTGACGTTGTTGCACCGTTGCTCCAAAGGTAAGTAGCACCACCTGTTGCTGTTAGGGTCGTCGTTTTTCCACGACAAACTATTGTTGTTCCTGTTATAGCTGTTGTGAAATTTCTTGTATTTACTAATACACTTGCTGTTCCAGTACAACCAGCTGCGTTAGAAACTGTCACGCTGTATGTCCCTGCACCTACTGAAATACTTGACGTTGTTGCGCCATTGCTCCATAAATAAGTACTTCCGCCTGTTGCTGTTAAAGTAGTCTTTGCGCCAGCACATACAGAAGTATTTCCTGTGATTGCTGCAGTAGCAGTAGATGAAGTTGTTACATTTGTTGTAGCTGTTGCTGTACAACCAGCTGCGTTAGAAACTGTTACGCTGTATGCTCCTGCTCCTACTGAAATACTTGACGTTGTTGCACCATTACTCCATAAATAAGTGCTGCCGCCTGTTGCTGTTAAAGTAGTCTTTGCACCAGCACATACAGAAGTATTTCCTGTGATTGCTGCAGTAGCAGCAGATGAAGTTGTTACATTTGTTGTAGCTGTTGCTGTACAACAAAATTTATCTTTATAAGTTACTTTATAAGCACCAGGAACTGTAACTATTGGATTTTGCTCATTAGAAGTGTAACCATTAGGACCTGTCCAAGCGTAACTTGGCGTACACGTAGTTGGGTTATTTACAATAACTGGCTTGAAAGAAACATCATCTATTGCAAAATCATTACCGTGACAATCTCCATTTTCATTTTTCAACATGATACAGGCCTGTGTAGCTGAACCAGAATTCCAAGTAAAAGTAATCTTTTGCCACTGACAAGTAGTCGAGCCGACAGTAGTTACACCCGAAACATTACCAGCGTTCATATTATTTATTACAGTATATAGTCGAGCTGAGTTGCCGCTATACAATGATGTTGCCCAATACGAAAATTCATAGTTGGTATTTGGTTGCACATTGATGCACTGTTTCCAATGCACTTTCCAAGCGTCACCACTTGGAGTGTCAAATAACAGCATTTTACCACCATTACCCGTATGATCACTGCATGGAGCTGGCCATTTCCAATCGTTTTGAGGTGTAGAAGTTACAGCATAATTATCACAGCTGCCATCCCATGCTTTATATATAAGTTCTGAAGTGAAACCTGTATTTCCAGCATTAAAATTACCATTTACTACCAATTCAGAGCCTAATGTAGTTCCGCCTGTAGTTCCCGTAGAAGTAGAAGTTCCATTTGCAGAAAGTTGAATATTTTGTCCAATACATTTAGGGCTATTATTAGAAGCCGTAACCGCTGCTGCACAATTTGGTACAGTCGGAGGTGTAGTACCGCCATTACAATTAAATGTAATTGCATCTATTCCAAAATCGTTACCATGACACTCTGCATTATTATTTTTAATCATCAGATTTGCAGTAGTATTGTTTCCACTGTTCCACTGTACTTCGTATTTTACCCATTGACAAGTTGTAGTCGGTAAGGTAAGTTGAGTGAACATTTGATTGTTAATCACAGCAATGAGTTTTGCAGGATTTTCATGATGTACAGATTGCGCCCAAAAAGTAAACGTATAATTCGTATTTGTCTGAACACTTACCGTTTGTTGCCATATTTTTTGCCAAATATCTCCTGCTGGAAAATCTATCAAAAGGAATTTTCCATTACCATCTTTATCTCCACAAGAAGGGAAGCCCCAAACATTTGAATTAGAAACCACATCAATAGAACCACCATTTCCGCAGTCAGCAAAAGTATTTCTCCTAATTTCAGAAGTAAAACCTGTAAAACCTGCTCCAAAGTTGCCATTATTCACTAAATTAGGACAACTTCCACCGCCTGTTGTTCCACAAGCTCCTGTAATAGTAATTTTCACTAAATTACTTTCTCCATAATAGCAAGGACAACCTACTCTTCGACTACAACGTAAGTACCACGTAGTTTGGCTAACTGTTCCTGGATTATAAGCGTGTCCTTTTGCACCAGCAATTTCAGACCAGCTTTTGAGATTTACATTACCATTTGCATCACAAGTGGGAAGATTAGCTGGCCCATTAGCGTCAGTAGTTTTTAACCATACGTACTCAATTGCTTTTGAAGCATCTCCGCCTGATGGCAATGTGATATTGTTGATACTATTTGCAGCATAAGGCGAGCAACCAGATTGATTATCGCCAATTTTACCACCAGAAGTAAGATTATTACAAGTAACAGGAGGAGCTATGTTCGTACAATTATTCAAATCATAGTATAAATCAGTACCGCCTTTTTTCCAACAAATATTATGGCCGCCAGTTTGAGTTAAGTTCAACCAAGCTGACATACCGTATTTTGTTGTTGAATTGATACTTCCACCTGTTCCAATTTGAAGCGCAGAACCACCAACCAAAGTAGCAGTAAAAGTAACACCTTGTACGTGCGTACCAGCCACACCTGTGATTGAGCCAGCCACACCTTTTTGCCGCCTTCCCACGGCATTTTTTCGGGAAAATGTGCGCCGCC
>JANMIV010000361.1:0-2381 GCA_031375995.1 Bacteroidota bacterium | reverse complement strand
TTAAGCACCTCCGAATTTTTCTCGCCACAATTGATTAAACGATTTGTCTTCTATTTTAGGAAATTCACGTTCATTGCCCCATTCCGTTTTGTAAAGTTGCTTGAAAGTAAAGTTTTTAAGTGTGGTTGATTTATTGAGGTTTTTTCTGCTTAACATGGCTTTTGTCCATGTGTACCAAGCCAGTTTGTTACCAGCCGATTCTTTGCCAATATTAACAATATCACGTCTATTCCTAATAATATGGTTGCTAATATCAATATTTACTGGGCAAACATCATTGCATTTACCGCAACTAGTGCTTGCTTCTGCAAGATGTCTGTTTTCCGTCAATCCCTGGGCTAAAGGTTCAGTAACCATACCAATAGGCCCAGTATAGTTACTTTCATAAGCGTGTCCACCAATGTTTGTAAAAACAGGGCATACAAAATGGCATGCACCACATTTAATGCAACTCAAAGCCTCTCTTTGGTCGTGTGTTGCCAATATATTGCTACGACCATTATCAACTAATACTACAATAAACTCATTGGAGCCATCAAATTCATCTACATTTTTGGGCCCAACAATGGTGTTATAAGTAGTTAATTTTTGACCAGTTCCATAACTTGCTAGCAATGAAAAAAACAAATCAACATCTCCTAGAGTAGGTATAATTTTATCAATTCCAGCTACTATAATATGTGTTTTTGCAAAAGTGCTACAAAGTCGGGCATTTCCTTCATTTTCTGTAATACAGGCCATTCCACTATCTGCAATTAGAAAATTGGCTCCAGTAATACCTATATCAGCTTTAAAAAACTTATCTCTTAAATGAGTTCTTACATCATTGGTCATTTGGTCTGCTTCTATGCCAAGAGAGGAGCTAATGGTTAAATTGAGTAAATCATTAATTTCCGCCTTTGTTTTGTGCATGGCAGGCAATACAGTGTGGAAAGGTTTTTCTTTGAATCCATCTACTACAAAATCGCCAAGGTCTGTTTCAAAAAGAGTGTAACCCTTTTGGCGCACAAATTCATTCAGTCCAATTTCGCTGCAAATAGATGATTTGGACTTAACAATACTTTTTGCGTTATTCTTTTTAATTATTTGCTCAATTTCGTTCAAGGCGGTTTGTGCCGTATCTGCCCAAATTACTTTGCCTCCTTTGCGCATTAGGCTTCCTTCAAAATCTACTAAGTACTTATCTAAGTTTTCATTTACACGCCATTTAATATAAGCGGCTCTTTTTCTTGCTAATTCTAAATCGGAAAATTGCTCCAAAGCGGCTTTCATAGCAACCTGATGCTTGATGGAAGCTTTTTGGGTGCGATTTTGCAAATCGTTATTTTGCAAAGCTTTTTTTACGCCTTGGTGAAATATTTGTTCTGATGCCATCTATTAGCTACGAATTAAGTGAAATAAGCTTGAATTCTAAAAAAATTATTTTAAACACATTATTTGATATTGCTCATTTTAGTGGTTATTCCACTTTTAAACTTTGCCTTCACATAAGTATTTATATTTTTGTTAGTTCAAAATTCAAACAATAAGTTATTATGTACAAAACACTACAACCCATACTACAAGCAGAGTTAAGCGAAATAGAAAAAGCAGGCTTATACAAGCGTGAGCGCATTATTACCAGCCCACAAGCCGCTTCAATAAAAGTAAGTGGTGGACAAGAAGTACTCAATTTTTGTGCAAACAATTATTTAGGTTTATCAAGCCACCCTAAAGTACTTGAGGCAGCTAAGCAAACCATTGATAGCCATGGTTTTGGTTTGAGTAGTGTGCGTTTTATTTGTGGAACTCAGGATATTCACAAGACCTTAGAAGCAAAAATTTCTGCATTTTTAGGAACGGAAGACACCATTTTATATGCTGCCGCTTTTGATGCTAATGGAGGTGTTTTTGAACCATTGTTTAATGAGCAAGATGCTATAATTAGCGATGCTTTAAATCATGCCAGTATTATAGATGGAGTGCGTTTGTGTAAAGCAGAACGCCACCGCTATGAACATAATAATATGGACGATTTGGAACAGAAGTTACAAGCAACACAACATTGCAGAAATAGAATAATAGTTACTGATAGCGTTTTTAGTATGGATGGAACTATTGCTCAATTGGATAAAATTGTAATTTTGGCTGAAAAGTATGAAGCATTAATTATGATTGATGAGTGCCACTCAAGCGGTTTTATGGGTAAAACAGGCAGAGGGACACACGAACATTGCAATGTTTTGGGTAAAATAGATATTATAACGGGTACTTTAGGCAAAGCATTAGGAGGGGCAAGTGGAGGATTTACCAGTGGCCGCAAAGAAATAATTGATATGTTACGCCAGCGCTCAAGACCTTATTTGTTTAGTAATACATTGGCTCCTAGTATTGTAGGTGCG
>JANMIV010000360.1:0-2763 GCA_031375995.1 Bacteroidota bacterium | reverse complement strand
AGCGGATTAAGTGCTTGGGCGCAAACCAAACAAATGAGCCCTATTGTTTTTGATACCATTTACCCAATAAGCAATAGCTTTGATGGAAAAGGAAATGCATCCATTTATTACTCATTTACAGATTTGCCTGACGACAACAATTGGTATTTGGTGAATTATATTGTAGGCAATAAAAAAGACGACACGAGAAAGAAAACCGATATAGACTATATAGCCAGTCGCATGTTGAACCAATCCAACTCCTTTGACCTACTTACAGAAAAGGATATGAAAGCGGGCAAAT
The DNA here is from genome assembly GCA_031375995.1 of Bacteroidota bacterium. Lineage (GTDB taxonomy): Bacteria > Bacteroidota > Bacteroidia > UKL13-3 > UKL13-3 > JAAFJM01. The sequence continues at coordinate 2,480 of JANMIV010000360.1, read as the reverse complement.
ACAGTGTTACAAAAAAAATAAGCAATATAAAACTAGGCGATACCATAGGAGTAGCTATTTCCAATATTAGCAAAGGGTATTATGATTTTTTGTCTGTGCAAAAAAAATCAGCCCAACTCATTAATCAAATAAAAGCGGAAGTAATTAATTTCCCCACCAACGTACAAAATGGGTATGGCTTCTTTACTATGCACAAACCCGATATCCGCTTAATGGAACTAAAGAATTAAGGTCATCTGGAAAAAATATAATTATCCTATTTCTTTTTCAATTTTATATCGCCTCCAGCATCGTCATAGCTGTTTATTAATTGCATGCAATCATTATCTATTCTAAGTATACTCACATCTGCTATTTGCATATTGCTTAAGTATTTTACTACCAAAGTAGAATCAGAAGGGGTGCTATTGTATTCGCCAAAGTATCCTACTGCGTATTGCTCTTTATATATTTTTAGGCCATTTTTTATAATGGTAAGTGTATCTGCAGAAAAAATATAGCTTATCTGATCATTGGTATTATTAGGAGTCAAAGAAGTCCCTCCTTGGTTTAGTTTGCTTTGCGTGGCGGTAGAAACCCAAGTCCACTCCCCTATTAGCATTTGCCACGCTATATCTTTTTCTTTAATAGGATTGGTACATTCGCAGTTAAGGGCTTCTACGGTATTTTCTTCCTCTTTGCTACAGGCCACTACAAAAACAAGCATAGCCAAGTAGTATATAATTATCCGCTTCATATTGTATTGATTTTCAAATATAGACAACTTAAATATCTTTTTTGCTGCATCAATTCCAAACAACACCATTTTACCGCTCTTCGAGATGCCCTTCGGAACATCTCGAAGAGCGTTTCATTTGTTCAACAATTACCCCTCCAACATACCCAAGGCATCCAATAGGTTGTTCAATTCGTCAAAATCTTTCAAACCAGTTTTCTCTTCATCACTGCCAGCTATATTTAAAGCAAAAGGTTTATAGGTGGCGATCATATGTTGTATATTAGCGGCTTGCAGGGTTATCCCCCAAATAATTTTGTAGGTAGCACAATATGTCTTCAAAGCTTCCTCTGTATGCACATAGCTGCTTTCTTGGGTATATAAATGGAAAGCATCTACTTTTTCGGCATATAAACGGAAAGTTGCTTCCAATGCTTCTGTACTTAAAGCACCAATATCTATTTTCTTTATAATGGGTTTACCAATAGCAAGCAATTCATCTGGTGCCAAGTTATTGTTCAATTCTACCACATCTATACCCAATAGCTCTACTATATCTGTTATTTCCGATAAGCTTTGTGGGCCAAACTCCGCTACTATAAAGCAGCCTGTAGTCCATTCTATTATTTGCTGTGCTTTTACTGGGGTAATATAACTGGGGTGGCTTGCATCAAAACAAAAACCCATATAATCAATACCCGCTGCTGCCGCAAAGCGGGCATCACTCAAATTATTAATATTTCCTAACTTTAGTTTTACTTTATAATCCATCTATTCACTTATCTTTTTTTATAAATAGGCACATTGCTGCAAGCCTCTCCATACATCAAACTTTTTACTACTGGCAGCAATTTATGGCTAATGGCCACATAAGCAGAAACAGGCAACTCATCCTGACTGCAACCTTTAATAATAATGCGTTTATCCATGTATTCATTGGCATCTAATTGCTGTATGGCATCGGCATACAATTGCGTTTCAAGAGTAGCCAAATTGCCAAATACATAACTATGTGCATATGGTTGCACGGCACTTGCCAAAAGCATATAGGCCCAAGTAGGCACCAAAGCATCGGTGCTGCAATAAAAGGCCACATTTTTACCAGCATATTGGCTCCAATCGTGTTCCTTTACATACAATCTAAATTCTTTTTCTTTCAATATAAGCTCCCTAAAAAGCCAATCTTTAATATCAAAAAGTACACGCTCACCAGCATGCCTTAGCGTTTCTAAATCAATAGTAATAAGGCCACTTCCTGCCACCTTGTTTTCTATTATATCTAGTTCATTTGTTTCCATTTGCTATCTTACTATCATGGTGCGGGTAATTACTTTCTGTCCCAATACCTGCACCACATTGGTATCGCTTTTTGTGCCACTTTGGGCACGTAAATAATAATTGCCTTGGAGTATATATCCAAAATCGCCCGTACCATTTATACTTATTACGGTGTTTAAATAATAATTGCGCTTCAAATCTTCGTATGTAGGGTATAGGAATATGGAAGCTCCATCAATGGTTCTATTGCCATTGGTACCATCTAACACGGTTACTTTTAAGCGACCTGAATACTGCGAACTATCGCTTGTAATAATGGTTTGAGAAGGCTGGCTGCTTGTGTTCTCCGTTTTGGAACAGGCATAAAAAATACCCATCAGTGCTATCCATACAATATACTTCTTCATATACTTCTTATTTTATTTCCGACACTTTAATGGTATTTACCCTCGAACGCTCTGTAATAGGCATACTAGCCGTATTGATA
>JANMIV010000025.1:0-17820 GCA_031375995.1 Bacteroidota bacterium | reverse complement strand
CAACCATCCAACAATTTCAAAAACTTGCGGTGAGATTGCTTCGTGCCTCGCAATGACGTGTGAGTGCCATAATTGAACCATTCAACAATCCAACAATTCAACAATTTAACAATTCAACCATCCAACCATTTAACAATTCAACCATTCAACATCCAGAATTCAAAATTCCGCCTTACTTTCGCGGCAATGAAATATTTTATTGTGGCAGGCGAGGCAAGTGGCGATTTGCATGGTGCCAATTTAATAAAAGCCATTAAACTTAAAGACACACAAGCTGAATTTGAATTTTGGGGCGGTGATTTAATGCAGGCGCAAGCGAGCGGCTTATTGATGCATTATAAGCAAACATCCATAATGGGCTTTGTGGAGGTTTTACTGAAAATAAGAACCATTTTAGGCTTTATTGCTACTTGTAAAAGGCAAATACTTGCCTTTAAACCAGATGTTGTCATACTAATTGATTACCCCGGTTTTAACCTAAGAATAGCTGCATTTGCAAAGCACCATGGTATTAAAACGGTGTATTATATAGCTCCCAAAGTTTGGGCTTGGAAAGAAAACAGGGCTAAAAAACTAGAAAAATTTGTAGATGAACTTTTGATTATATTTCCTTTTGAAATAGCCTATTTTAAAAAATGGAAGGTGAAAACTTCTTATATTGGTAATCCGCTCTTGGATGAAATAAATAATTTTACGGCTGACACCCATTTTAAAGAAAAAAACAATTTAAGTGCAGATAAACCCATCATTGCGCTGCTACCAGGGAGTCGCAAACAGGAAATAAGTGCTACTTTACCCAATATGATGAAACTAGCGGATGCTTATCCTCAATTTGAATTTATAATTTGTGCCGCTCCATCTATTAAACCAGCATTTTACGCCCCTTTTCTAAGTGCAAATACTATAATTATATACAATAAAACGTATGAAGTGCTTCATTTGGCAAAAGCAGCCATTGTTTGCAGTGGGACTGCCACTTTAGAAACGGCATTGTTCAATGTACCTCAAGTATGTGCTTATGTGGCCAATAATGTATCTTATTTTATTGCAAAGCAGTTTGTAAAAATTAAATATATTTCTTTGGTAAATTTGAATTTAAATAAAGCTGCCATTACGGAACTAATTCAGGATGATTACACTTTAGAAAACTTGAAAAATGAGTTTGAAGCCATATTGCCAAATGGCAGAAACCACCAGTTATTAATGGACGATTACCAAATTCTCTCTAAAGAACTAAACAAACTAGGAGCCAGCAATAATGCTGCACAAATTATTACTGATTTAATTACAAAAAAATGAGAATTGTATTTCTAGGAACACCCGATTTTTCCGTTCCATCTCTGGATGCCATTATAAAAGCTGGGCACGAAGTAGCTGCTGTTGTTACTATGCCAGATAAACCTGCTGGCAGAGGTATGCAAATGCAAGAGAGTGCGGTAAAAAAATATGCGGTAGCACACAATATAAAAGTACTACAACCTGTTAAACTTAAAGATCCTGCATTTGTAGCGGAACTAGCAAGCCTAAAAGCCGACTTACAAATAGTAATTGCTTTTAGAATGTTGCCACAAATTGTTTGGCAAATGCCAAAATTTGGCACTTTAAATTTGCATGCCTCTTTGCTACCTAGTTATAGAGGGGCAGCTCCTATTAATTGGGCTATTATAAATGGCGAAACTAAAACGGGCGTAAGTACCTTTTTTCTTAAACACGAAATAGATACTGGTAATGTACTCCTAACAAGGGAAGTTGATATAACGCCAACCATGAATGCGGGCGAATTGCATGATTTGCTTATGAATTTGGGTGCTCAAACAATTGTTGAATCATTACAATTAATAGAGGAAGGAAATACCCAGGGAACACCTCAAGGAGATGATAATGATAAAATAGCACCTAAAATTTTTAAAGAGCATTGTTTGATTAATTGGGATACGGAGGCTCATAAAATATACAATCTAATTAGAGGTTTAAGCCCCTACCCTACTGCTTTTACTCTTTTTGAGAACAAAATTTTAAAGGTATATGAAGCCAAAACTGAAATTACCAACCATACAGAACCAATTGGAAAATGGATAAGTGATGATAAGACTTTTTTGAAAATTGCTTGCAAAGATGGATTTATTCATCTGCTAAGCATTCAACTAGAAAGCAAGAAAAAAATGAGCATTTCTGATTTCCTAAGGGGGAATAATATCAAATACAAATAATAAGTACTTTAATAACTACTTCTTATTAAAGGCAAATTTATTCTCATTTCCGTTTCTAAGCCTTTTTATATTGGCTCTATGGGTATATATTACCATTATTGCAATTAGACCAAAGAAAATTTTTGCTACCATATTATCTGGGTAGAAATAGAATGACAATAGAGCAGAGATAACTGCTGCGCTCATGCTCCCCACTGAAATGTATTTAGTTAACCAAACTATGATTACAAATGCCACAATGCAGATAAGCGCTGTTTGATAGTTGAGTGCAATAGCCATTCCTGTTAATGTAGCAATACCTTTTCCTCCTTTAAAGTTGGCCAATACAGGAAATACATGTCCTATAACAGCCACCAATCCTAGTATCATCTGAAAATTAAAAAAAGTTTGGCTTGAAGCATCGTACCCTGAGAACCAAGCCAAATTAGTGGCTATAAACCCTTTTAACAAATCGATAAACAAAACAATAAAACCCGCCTTATTCCCTAAAACACGCAGTGTATTGGTTGCACCAGCATTGCCACTTCCATGCGCTCTTACATCTATCTTATAAAATGTTTTACCGTACCAAACGGCTGTTGGAATAGAGCCGAGTAAATAGGCTATAATGGGTAGTATATACAAAATCATATGCTTTACTTTATAATGGCAAAGTATAAAAATTATCATTTATTTCAAACTCTACCCCGTTTTGTTAGCAGCTATTGGGTTTTATTTATTGCTTTTCTCTCATCGCCTTTAGCAATTTATTTCTATCGCTAGTACCAGCTAAACGAAGCGTATAGCCTTCTGATGAACTTTTTTCCCCTGTTGTTTTTATTATTTCATTAAAAGCAGGATCGCTACTTAAAATACCCATGTTTCCTTTACTATATTTAAAATAATACCAACTTCCTTTGTTTTGCTGTAAATAAATGACTATTTCATCATTGCCTCTCCTCTTAGTTATCTCTACTCTTCCTTGAATTTTTCTTTCAATAAGGTATTTATCAAAACTTCTAATTCCAATATCACCAAAGCTTATAAACGACCTTGTAGCTTGATTCCACTTCAAATTTAAATCTGTTATGAAAATGGTTTTATATAAATCATCAATCAGCTTACCTGTTAACTCCTCACTTGGGTCTCCAACAATTTTCTTAAGTACTTTATCATCTACAAGTTCTGGTATAGCCAAGTTTAAAATTTGCTTATCGTAATAATTATTAGAGGCATTGGTCAACTGTTCCGTTAGTGTATCTGCCATCAATTTAATGGCACTATTAGGCATCTGGAAATCCAGTATCATGGCTAGGTGCATGGTAAAAACTGAATCTTTTAAATTGAAATTACAATTTCCAGCAACTGGTGCTTTAAACTTGGGTAAATCAAAACCAAAGTTAAATTTACCCTCGGCATATATTGACTTTTTGGCCTCACTAAGGGCAATAAAATTACCTTTACGTACTGGTTTACTAAATACTTTATCATAAGGGCCAACTCTAAACTCTTCCATCTTTTCATTGTATGTATAGGTTCCCTCTACTTTAATTAATTCAAAATCGCTGGTTACGCGTTTACGGGTAAACATAGCCGCATATACGTGGGGAGAATCAATGGTTACATTTACACCACAATACAATGCTTGTCTGTTTAAATTAGACAGAGGGGGTAGTAAATCAATGTAAACGGAGTCTGGATTAATTACCGCAGCAGATTTAAACCAATCTGTTTTAGGAAACACTTGCTTATGCAATGGTTTAAAATACCCATTGTACTCCAAATTTTTATTGAATGAGTGCAAAATAGAGCTTCCTTGAAATGCCAACTTAGGACCAGCAATAAAACCAATTGAATCGGGTATATTGGTTCTTCCGCCCACATATTTTTTGTCTTCAATGTATATCTCATTTAAGTAGAATCTTTGTGCCTTTTTATTTTTATCAAGAAACACATAATTACCTTGCCCTTTAATATCTGTTCGCCCATTGATTTTAACGGTGGTTTGCTCTACTTTGTGGTAGCCATTTAAGGTATCTGCAACTATTTTGGCGTTGGTAAACTCGTCCATTTCTGCATCTGCTCTTACGGTTACTACCCCACTATCTGGAATTATTCTACTGTCAGCCACATTTATAAATGGAACGTCATTTATGTGCATCACATAATCGGCTAACCCCATTTTTAACTTAGCGGCTTTATAGGTTAGATTATCCTGATTGGCTTTTTTAGAAGTAAGAAAACTTGCTTGAATTGGATTGTCCTTAAATTTTTTACCTGTAAATTCCATCGTACGGGCATTAAAATCCCATCGCATTTTTTCAAAACTACCTTCATAATTATTCAAGTAAAACTCATTATTCACCTCAGACGGTTTTAAATAAGTAAACTCTCCATATCGCTCTTCTTGGTTTAAATAGGCATCAACTAGTTTGGTTTCAAAAGCAATTCTAGTGGAATCACCAGGCCATCTTTGTCTAAAAACAGATTCTTTACTTAAAATTTCCACCGCACGCAATTCAAAATTATCATCTAATAGTTCGCCATCTTCAATTTTAATGGAACCATTGGCCGTCATTTTTTCTGGAGTTAAAACAAGCGTACCTCTTAACTCTGTTTTTTCGTAAGCAATTTTAATAGGTTCTCCTCTATTGGAAACCAACATGGAATCGTGGTAAGGTATCCAATGGTTATATACGTTTTTAGAGTTAATAATGGTGGGGAATTTTTCCGATCGGTCATTGTGAAAGGCTTCACATTCTGCATTCATGCTATCGAGCAGAAAAACAAAACGGCTACTAGTGGAAGTGGAGGACATGTAATACACCTCACCATTCCCAATTAAGCCATCATTACTTAAGCGCAAACTCATTTTGGCCTTACCTCTGTTTTTGTAAAGATTAAAGTCCATATTTTCATCCTTAGGTATAAAAAAGCCCAATGATTTATCAGGCTGCAAATTGATATCTCGTGGCAAATCAGGTAAAATACCATCGCTCATTAAAGTGCCTGGTAAAGCCAATGTCAATAAATTTAAATCACTTAAACTATCTAACGCAAATGGATCTACATTTACATAAAAGCGGTCTTGCACATAACTACCCTTTTGGGTAGTGGGGTAATCGTAAAATATTTTAGATGCTACCTCACTATTAAATTTGGGATACCCAGGAAACCTTTTTCTACTGCCTTTATTATATGGTACATCTATTTGCAAATCGCCATAAATGTTTTGAATTACACTTTTTACATTGGCAAAATACCCCAAGCTATCATCATAATACAAGAATTTAAGGGAATCTACATTGTTTAGGCGGATACCAAATTTAACATAATCAAATGTAAAATTACTTCCATAAAAATCGGCTAATCCTGCTCTTAGCTTACCGCTAAAGTCCATTGCTCTATTTTTCTTAATGGTCAATACTTGGTCTTTTGGAACAATATATACGTTTTGAGAATCGCTAAAATAAAATTTAGGTACTCCTTGAATAATCAAATCATTGTTAATTAAACTAATGGCGGCATTGGGAATGGCATCAATGGTTGACCGAAAGCTAATAGCGTCAAAATCTGTCCTGCCTGAATGTGCATTTACATAGTCTTTAAGTTTTGGCTTAATACTTACTATATTTTTCTTTTCGTTAAAGTTAAGGAATCCCCTATCATTCAAATCAATCATTTGGAGTTTTATATCGCTTACATTGCTTTTAAATGCTGCCGCATAAGCCTCAATGCTAAATGTATTTGTATTGTTTTTTTCGCAATAAGTTTTCACTCTCTGCAAAGGGTTATAATCTAATATACCTTGTATTCTTTCATAAATAATCTCCCTGAAATAGTTAATGGACTGAAACTTGGCGGGATCGTCACTGGCAATATTATCCAATTGAATTTTTGGATTATTAATATCCCATTTTAACTCGTCAACGTATATTTCCATATTGTGAAAATAATCAATAAAAGGAGCTGCACTAATTCCAGTTTTGGTCTCTCTATAAAGGTTTATGTTATCTTCTTTTATATTATAGGAAAATCTTAATTGGGGGTGATAAACAGAATCTTTATCTAAAAAAATGGTAAGTTCTACTTTATCGTTTGTTATTTTATTTTCCCTTATAAAAAACTCTTCACTGGCTACCCTTAATACTGGCTTATTTTTAAAATAGAAGTACAATTCGGCCTTTTGATTGGCAGAACCTTTACCAATAATTAATGCTCCCTTTAAAGCAAATGTGCCTTTAAATTTGGCTTTACCATAAGTAGCTCCCGTAAACTCTGCATTGTACCCATCAAACTGAGGATAGTTGGATTTGTCGCCTTGCGCACTACCCAATGGCTTATCAGTTACCCTACCCAGAATGGGTGTTTTAAATTTATCCTTATAGGTCAATAATGCACTATCTGCTATCATCAAACCATCATTTAAATTGATGGTATAGTTATTCAGTTTGGCATATACTTTTGAGGAATCAATGCCCACACGAGTCCAATCTAATTTTCCGCCTTTTCCGCTAAACTGATTGGTTCCAGCGTAGTACTTACCCGTAGTTTTATAAATTTCAAAGGTGTCTCCTGGCGTATAACAGTATAAATTTAACGACTTGAAAATAAAAGTAGCCTGTCCTTCCATCTTTAAATCAATATCGCTCGCCTCACAAACCCATACAAAACTACCTACCCTTAACATAATGTTTTCCGCAAAAACATTTCTGGAAACATTTAAAAACCGTACAAATTCGTCCTTATTTTTTTTGATAGAGCCAATTAAAGTCTTATGCCAATTATCAAATTTACTCAACTGGTTATTGGCAACCATGGCATTGGTTGTTTTTAAATACGAGAAAAACTCGTTGCTAGGTTGCATCTGCAATTGCAACATTTCGTTACAAAGCTTCACCATTTGCTGCTTTTGTGGAACAGAAAACTTACCTGTACTATAGTTTCCGCTAAAAGTTTCTATTTCATCTTTTACTTCACCTTTCCCTGTTTTAATAAAGTTTTCAAATTCGGTCAAAAAAGTATTTGGGTCATAAGAAAAACTAGTTGGGCGTTGCCCAAATGCCAAACTACTTATTAAACAAAATATGATTATTTGAATACTACATTTCATAAGCGCAAGTAATTAAATTACCCTACAAACAACAAGCTAATTTTATGCTTGTGGGAAAGTTAAAAGTAACATAAAATCGCCAAAAACCTATTTTTAGTGTATTATATTTTTAAAAACAATTTGAATCATTAGAAATTGCATAGTAGCATTGCAAAAAATATTACATTTTACCATGAGAATTAAAAATACCCAGATAAATAACAAAGGTTTCTTTTCAATTGAAGCAGAAGGCGTTACACTTGCGGAAATGCATTATATATATGCAGGAACTGATAGAATTATAATAGACCACACGGAGGTTAAAGAAGGATCGGAAGGAAAAGGATTGGGTAAACTTTTAGTAGCAGAATCAGTAAAATTTGCAAGAAGCAATCACCTTAAAATAATGCCGTTGTGTTCCTTTGCAAAGAGCGTTTTTGATAACACAGATGAATACAACGATGTTTTGTTTTAGTTGAAAAACAAAAAACAGTCTCTCGTTTTTAAATGCAGCGGTTATTTGCTATTCTCTTTAATTGCCTTTTTCTTTATTTTGTTTACTTCTTCAAGGTCACTATTGCTAAGTTTACATTTATCAGGGCTAGACACATTATAATACATTAACTCACTATTCTGTGCACTAATTACTAATTTGTTGCAATACTTTTCGTCCTTTACCCATAAATAGTACAATAAAGCATTGTCTTGCTCCAACACCGCTTTATAAATTACATCTTTATCCACTTCTTCCACTTCCCCATCAAATAATGTATTGGCATCTTTTTTCCCCTTTATATCTAAGTATTTATCTTCTACCAATAGCTTTTTATCCAATAACTGATTCTTGTCTGAAGGATAGTTGTTCATCATTTTAGAAGCAGACAATTCAGCATCTTTTTCTGCCTTTAAAGCATAATCATAGTAATTGTTTAACATTTGAACCGCCCTTTGTAATTCTGGATCCCAATCAGGGGTATCAATTTGATTGCTGCAAAATGCCAATGCCAATACTTCTTCCTTTGGGGCTCTGCGCTTGAATTTATTCATAATAATCAAACCATTAAAATCTTCCTCCGCACTGCACAGTTTAGCTTTATTTTTGCTTCCTTTAGATTTACTAAAAACCAAATAAGCAACATTTTCTTTCTTGTACTTTAATAAGTCATTATCAAATGCAAATTCAAAAGCGTTCACTTTCCAATGTCTGGTAACGGCTTGTTCTATGGCAGCATTGTAGGCACTATCAAAAAACAAAACAACTACCAATTTGGTTTCCTTAAAACTTTCTATTTCTGATTTTTTAGAATAAAAGCCAAATTGAGCGTTTGCTCCTAAGGCAATAAACAGTAGTAAAATTGAAGTTTTGAATTTTCTCATAGGTGTCAAATTTTGTTGCAAATAACTATTTATGCTCAAATTTAAAAAGTATTTTTTACTTTCCCACCTTATTAAATCTATATGAAATCAAACTTTTTACTTCTTTTCCTTTTTTTAGTATGCTCTTTTAAATCTGCAATAGCAGCAAATGGCGATACAACTAGAGTCCGTGCTTTTAATAAACTGGACATGAATAGATATGGCAATTTTGATAATTGGGTAAAATTTCCTGATGGCTCAAAAAAATACCAAAAGATATTAATGAAATATACACTTGGTTGCAAAAGCGATGGGCAATGTGAGTGGGATTATACCAATACTTTGTACGTAAGAGAAAATACTGGAATAAAAGATTCTACCCAGAAACAAGCTCCTAGTTACACTATCAAAAATCAAGCAAATACGCCTGACACATTGTATTATTTGTCTGATACTACGTATAAATATTTTTTCAATAGCAGCAATAAAAAAGCTGACAGTACTAAGCAAAATCCAATTACTGTTTATCTTTATAATAATTTAACTAAACCAACATTGATAACTGATACATTGTTGGTATGGCCAACATACTACCGTGTTAATTACGACACCACAGGAAAAGGTATAGATTCCATCTTAGTGAAAGATGATTTAAAGAAAGTCATCAAAACTATGCGTAGCTACTATCAAGTTTTTGACGTAATAAATGATTATGAATTGGGACGTATGATAACCCCTTATGCTAAGTTTTTTAATAAAAACTTCCAATATACTTATGTATTTGATGTAACAGACTTTGTAGGTAAATTGAAAGATTCTGTACAAATTAGAATGGACTATAGTGGCTACAGTTATGGCTTTACGGCTACCGTTGATTTTGAGATGATAGAAGGATTGCCTAATAGAGAGGTAGTAAAAGTAGAAAATGTTTACCTAGGTTATTTCCCATTTGGCAATATCAATAATTCTATAGAAAACTACCTGGCTTTAAAAACCTTTACGCATGATGCGGGTACCAAATCAGTTAAATTACGTCTAACAATTACAGGTCATGGAGCTGAAACAAATGAAGGCTGCTCGGAGTTTTGTGCTAAAAAATGCTTTATCAAATTAAATAATACTCAAATTGCTGAAAAGCTAATATGGAAAGACAATTGTGGAGAAAATGCCATTATAAACCAAGGTGGAACATGGATTTACGACAGATCTAATTGGTGTCCAGGAGAGCAGATTGCTCCTTATGAATATGAACTAAACACGCAAATAGGCAATAATAGTATGGATATTGATTTTGAAAGTCATACTTCAAATGGAAATGCGGGTTATGAGGTGGCTGCTACACTTATCCATTACAAAGATTATACATATAACAATGAGGTAGCATTGGAAGAAATATTGTGGCCTAGCAATGATTTTAGATACCAAAGAATGAATCCGACTTGTCAAGCAGCAAGGATATTGGTAAAAAACAATGGTAAAAATCCACTTACTAATTTTGTAGTTAAATATCAGTCGGGTGCTAAGCGAATCAATTCATTTAAATGGTCAGGGAATATAGCCTTTGGTGCTACTAAAACCTTAGATTTAGGATGGATTGAATGGGATGGTAGTTTAAAGAAATTCAAGGTTTGGTTAGAAGCGCCCAATGGAGCTACTGATGAAAATGCAACAAATAATAGTTTAACAATTGATACTGTAATCAATCCGCCTGTATATGCAAATCAGATAATTATAGAGACAACCACGAATAAACTACCACAAGAAAATAGTTGGACTATCAAAAATGAAGCTGGAGAAATTATTGCATCAAAAACTTTCACTAAAGCCAGCACACGCCATAAAGATACTGTAAACATAGGATATGGCTGTTATACTTTTCAATTTAACGACACTGGAAAAGATGGCTTAAGTTTTTGGGCTACATCATCAAATACTGGAAGCGGTAACTTACGTATTACGGCTCTTAACCCTTATAGGGTGCTTAAAACTTTCAATCCTGACTTCGGAACTTTTATTACGCAACATTTTACTGGGCTAGTAGCATTAAGCACCGAAGAACCCAATACAAAGTTAAATACACTAAGTGTATTCCCTAATCCTGCTTCTCAATTGGTAAGTATTCAACTTGATATGCCTGTAAATAATACAATAAAAACATACCAAGTATTCAATATTCAAGGCCAACTTATTTACAGCACCTCTTCACCTAATTATTTGGTTGATATTGATGTAAGTAACTATAGTAAAGGCATGTATTTTGTAGTAGTAAATACTGATAAGCAAAGCTTTACACAAAAACTTATGGTTAAATAAAGCAACTTAAGCTACATTTATCTGCTAAAGAAGTTAGCATTTATCTACTTGGTTCATTTTATATCCCATGAACTAAGTAGGTAAAATTTTTGCCTAAGCTAATCTGTTTTAGCAAATAGAATAATACATTACATAGATAGCAACAAAAAAGGCCACTAAATAAATAGTGGCCTTTTCTATATTCTAAGTTTATCTTCTTATTTCTTTTTAGCACCTTTAGCATCCTCTGTAGCGGCAGAAACTGCAGCTCTAGTGGTTTTAACGGTTACTACTGGGTTATTAGGTGAATCTAATAAAACGATGTTGCTAACAGTAATATCAGCTACTTTAATAGACTTGCCTATTTCTAAGCTATCAATATTTATTTCAATTGATTCTGGTAAGTTTCCGGGTAAACCTTTAACTCTTAATTTTTGTTGTTTAATCATCAATTTACCACCTTGACGAACACCAACCGAATTACCAACACATTTTACTGGAATTGGAATTTCAATTTCTTTGTTTTCGTTCAATTCCATAAAATCAGCGTGAATAATTGACTCATTTACTGGATGATATTGAATATCTTTCAAAACTGCTTTTAACACGGTTCCATCAATATCCAATTGTACTTTATAAGTATTTGGAGTATAAACTAAAAGTTTGAAATCAGCTTCATACATAGTAAAATGTAAATGCTCTTGACCACCGTACAATACGCAAGGTACTTGACCTGCTGCTCTTACTGCTTTTGTACTTGATTTTCCTAAATTGTTACGTTTGTAACCAAACATTGCTACTGTTTTCATTCTTTTTTCTCCTTTTTCTTTTTTTTAATTGGCAAAACCCATTTCGGTTATCCGATACTAATTTTGCTTTTTGGGTTAAATTATTGTTTTATTTATTTTTGTTTTATTTATTTTTGTTTTATTTCAAATAATGAACTGATACTGCCGTGCTCGCTCACATTGCGAATAGCTTCTGCAAAAAGTTTAGCACTGCTCAATACCTTTATTTTTTTACTTTCTTGTCTCAATGGTATAGTATCGCATACCACCAATTCGTCAATTACTGAGTTTTCAATGGTTTCAATTGCTTTTCCTGAAAGAACAGGATGTGTACAGAATGCCCTTACGCTTAAAGCGCCCTTTTCTTTCATCAAAGCAGCAGCTTTGGCAAGTGTACTACCTGTATCAATTATATCATCCACCATCACTACATCTTTCCCGCTTACATCACCAATCAATGTCATGGAGGCTATTTCATTGGCTCTGCGTCTTTCTTTATCACAAATTACCATATCAATACCCAATGCTTTGGCATAAATACGTGCTCTAGTGGTAGAACCCATATCTGGCGAAGCAATAATTAAATTATCTGTTTTGGCTAAACTTCTAATATAAGGTAAAAATATAACCGAAGGATCCATGTGATCTACGGGAATTTCAAAAAAGCCTTGAATTTGAGGAGCATGTAAATCCATCGTCATAACCCTGCTTGCTCCAACAGCAGTTAAAACATCTGCCATTACTTTAGAACCGATTGAAACACGTGGTTTGTCTTTTCTGTCCTGTCTGGCCATTCCAAAATAAGGAATTACTGCGGTAATATAATGTGCTGATGCTCTTTTGGCGGCATCAATCATGAGCAAAAGCTCCATCAAATTATCGCTATTTGAAAAGGTAGATTGTATTAAAAAAACATCTGCTCCCCTTACACTTTCGTTGAAATTTGGCTGAAATTCACCATCACTAAACTTAGAAATAGTGCAATCGCCAAGCGGTTGTCCATACTCCTGAGCTATTTTTTCGGCAAGATAACGTGAGTTAGTTCCCGAAAATAGTTTTACTTCATTGTTATTAGCCATTTAAAATAAGGTTAACAGTTGTTTTTTAAACAATTAGCTTACCTGATTTTGAATCAAATAAGCTAACCCAATACTTTTTCTTACTTAATGTTGTCCGACTAGGGCTCGAACCTAGACTCTACTGAACCAAAATCAGTTGTGTTGCCAGTTACACCATCGGACAATTTTCCCTTTTATTATTTTGGGGAGTGCAAAAGTAAAAACTTTTAACAATTTAGAAAACCTTTTCTAAAAAAAATTATTGATAAAAAACAACAATTACATCACACTCCTTATTTACGCCCTCATTAAACTGTTTATACATTGTTGCTAAAAGCAGCCATTTTATTAGGATTTTTGCATCAAATCATCAAAAAATTGGATAATATTTTAACTATAGCATTGGTTTCCCCCCATTCTGGTAACAGATTTGCTACCTATTTAAACTATTATACGGAATTACTTCTTAGAAAAGGCAAGAAAGTAGTGGTTATAAGCCCTGAATTTTATGAAATTACGGAATATGTAAAAAAGCATATACCTCTTTTTAGTAAAAATTTTACGGCTTTGCCTTTAGATGAGAAACTTTTTAGTCATAATAAACCTAAATATTTTGAATTATTAGGTCGCTGGGGTGCAGTTGGAAGGAAACTAAAGGTAGCAGAAAAAACCATTGGTGCGAGTATAGATTTTGTTTTCTTTTGTCCTATAGATCCCTTTATACGCGAGTCTGTCCATATTTTCCTACTCGATATTACTTTTAAGTATAAATGGAGTGGAATATATTTTAACCCCGCTCCTTACAGACTTAAACAACTGAAACTAAATGTAGATCCCAAGTTTTTAGAGCCCGATTATCTTTTTAAATCGGAAAATTGTGTTGGCGTTTGCGTTCTTGATAGATTTATTACAGAATCATTGCGAAGCAGGGTGTATAAAAAAGTGATTGTTTTTCCTGAAATCAGCAATGTACAAGCCAATAAAAACGATTCTCTCTACAAAAAGCAGATTGAAGAAATGGCTAAAAGCAGAATTGTGGTTGGCCTGCTAGGTGTGGAGAACAATGAAGGAATTACAGCACTCATAAGACTCATAAAGAGAGTAGATATAGATAAGTACTTCTTTGTATTTGCTGGCCGTTTAGATTTTGCGAGTATGAGCGAAGAGCAAAGACAGGAAGTAGAACAGTTTATGGAGCACCATGAACAAAATGTACTTTTCCTTTTGCAGTCGTTAAAGGACGAGAAAATAAATCAGCTATACAAGGAAATAGACATTAGTTACCTGTATTTTTACAATTATGTTTCATCCAATCATTTATTAACCAAAGCGGCTTATTACAAAAAACCAGTATTGGCCAATAAAGACTTTTGTGTTGGCGATACGGTTAAAAAATTCAAGATTGGCTTAAGTGTAAATGGGAAAATGGAAGAGAGTGTAAGTGCTTTGGAGTTTTTACGCTTGGAAAGACTCGACTTTAATGTTTTTGACAAAGAAGCATTTGATGAGTATTATAGCCTTCAATCCGAGTCGTTTTTGGCTGATGCATTTGAACAGATTATGCAGTTTTAAATTTTTTTACTAAAAACAATTGATTTACTTACTAAAAAGGCTTTATTCGTAATATAATTAAAACATAAAGCCTTGGATAGTTTTTGGGATTTATTTAAACCACAAGAGTTAATAGAGTTTGGCGGATTTGCTTTGGTGTTGGCCATTATTTTCTTAGAAAATGGAGTGTTTTTCGGTTTTTTTCTACCAGGAGATTCTCTACTGTTTACTGCGGGCTTACTTGCTACAACTATATTAAAAGTTACTCTTTTTAAATTGATTATAGGTATAGGTTTAGCTGCCATTGGAGGCTATTACTTTGGCTATTGGTTTGGCTGGAAAACGGGTGATAGCTTATACAAAAAACAAGATAGTTTATTCTTTAAGAAAAAATATATTGAAACGGCAGAGAAATTCTATCAGAAATATGGTGGCATTACACTCATATTCGGACGGTTTTTACCAATAGTAAGAACTTTTGCCCCCATACTAGCAGGTATTGTTAGGGTAAATCCTTTCATTTTTTTTATATACAATGTAATTGGTGCATTTTTATGGCCAACCATAATAAGTGGTGCTGGTTATTATGTAGGTCAGGTATTTCCAGAAGCTATTAATTACCTCAACTACATTATTATATTGTTTATTATAGTTACCAGCATTCCCATTATTAAATCGTTTAGAGAGAAAGCAAAAAAAGGTGCGGATAGCACCCTTTAATATCAAGCCTTCTTTTTACTATTTTAAAGCGTATAAAATGAAAATTCATTTTATACGCTTTAAATAAATACTTTACATTAGCTAACTTGGTTCCCATACAAAGTATATTCTGCTGAATGACGAACAAAATAATGGTAAACAAAATACTATAGTCCATATGCTATAAACTACTTCTTAACCAACTCCTGCATTCCATAATATTCAATGACTTTTTGTTTGAGTGGGTTTGCGCTCCATTCTTCCCATTCGGCTGTGTATGGGTTATAACCACATTTTAAAGGTTTGCTATAAATATCTTCTGGGTTTTCTATGTAAGCCCTGCAATCGGTACATATATATCTAAATTCACAATCTTTACATACATTTACTCGGTCTTTGTTTATATACCACATATCTTTATAGCCAGGTTTATCAATAGCTTCTTTCAAAGTAGTATTTTTTATATTGCCGTAACTTTTAACCATGCTAGGGCAGTTTTTTATTTCACCATTTATATCTATACTTATTTTTCGGTTTAAGCAAGTATTGTGCTTTTGGGCTTCGGTAAAAAGTTTAATATTGGTATTGAAATAGTTCCAATGAATAATACCACAATGGCTTGAACTATCTATTTTGTCTTGAATAGCAACAATTGCCCCCATATTGGAATTATTATTTATTATCTCATATTCAAGGGCAGAGTGAAAAATAATGGATCGTAATCGCTGGTTACTTCTAATTAAAACTTTTACTTCTTCCAAATCAATTGATTTATGCCACATGGTAATTATTTCAATACTTTTAATTCTAGCAGTTGTGGTTTTACTAAGTAAGTCAATCCAAAAGTCGATGCTTTTATAACTATAAGACCTAATTTGAATGTTTTGACAACTTAATTGTTCCAATTGTTCCACTATGTTTTCAAAGTTTAAATAGCTGTATTCCCCTATATCAAAAATGGCATTGCTTATATTGGCGGGCCAATCCCACGTTAAATCAATGGGTGGAAATAGGGTTACCTCATCCGAATCACACCAAAAGACATACTCTTTATTGCCTAAAAAAACCAAGTATTCTTCTATCAATGAAATATTATCTCTACCATAATACAATACGATATCTTCCTTGGTTTTGCCATGAAAAGTAGTTAATAATTCTGCCAGTGAGTTTGGAATAAAATCAAATGTATTGCGATTTAAATCTACAATAATGCTTCTTAAACTACCATTTACTACTTGGCAATCGGAGAATAGCATTAAATGCTTACTTTTTTTCCACTGGTGCATTATTTAAAAATATTATTTTAGAAATAGGTTTGTAAAATGGGGATACTAAATAATCATTAGACTTATAAGTTTCACATTTTACTCCAATATAAGTAGTACTTGAGGAGGGATTCATTTTTTCGGATTTAATAGAAGGATTTTTCGACATCATTTATTTTAATAATTCAATTGCTAATTTCTTTTCTATTTTATAATTACATGGAGTTGAGCAGAAATCAAAATTTCCTACGGGGTTAGCCTCTAAAAACACATATTCTTTATTATCGGAATAAATTAAATCGATGCTAGCGGATTGTAAGTTCAACAAGTTCATTAATAAGGTAATTTTATCTTTAACTATAATGGGTAGTTGATGTGGGATAATTCTATTCGGCTTCACCATATTATAGTTTCTAAAATCTATTGTTGTCAACTGATCATTTTGAGAAAATATGGCAGAGGAATAAATGTCTCCATTCAAAAAGAAGCAGCGTATTTCAAAAAGTTTCTCTATATAGTTTTGAAATAACATTGGATGAAAATGTGCTTCCATGGTTTCAATTTCATTTTGTGTTATTATTTGCGTTTTGTGTGTAAAGGTATAATCAACATCACTGTAAAAACTATTATCAATTGCTTTGGAAATAATAGTTTTATGTTGCTGAATAAAAGTTAAAACAACTGATTTGTTAGATGTTATAATGGTGTTGGGGATTTGCAATCCTACTTCTTTTGCCACATTAAGAACATTCAGTTTGTTAATCAAATTATCCTGTTTGCGATTAATTTTGGTATTTGTTTCCAAAAAAATGCTTACAAATTCGGACAAAGACCATATTTCCTTATTTATATATTGGGAGTAACTTTTGTTTGCTTCGGTTATCTTTATATACAATTCATTTCTCCTATTCCAATACTTAAAGTTACTTGTATAAGTAAAAGAATCAGAACCTATTATTAAGGAACTTTCTTCATTAGAAATAGCAACATCAACTTGTAAAGCAGGAAGTCTATCTTGAAAGGAAATTTTAACATGGTCTTCTTTCAAATGCAAAAGCCAATCAAATACTAAATAAATATTGTAATCATTGGGTGAGTAGTGAATTAAAATCATTCTTCAAAAGGTATATTATTGTTTTTAAGATAATCAATATACTGCTTTGGAAGGGTATAGTAATTCTGAATTTTAGCTTCCTGCCACAAAGGCATTAAACCGATTGCTGCCCTTCTCTTATCTAACTCTGCTACGTTGTCTATAGCCTTAACTTGCATTTTACTTCCATCCTTATTTGGCTCTAATAACGTACCATAGCTATTTTTGGGGAGTTTTGTTTTAGTATCATAATTATATATTTCGTCAAACAAGGCAGCATATTCCCCCGGAATTAGTTTGCCATTATAAAGTGCGGAATCTAAGAGTAATAAATGTGATTTATTTAAAAAAGTCCTATGCAATAAAGCATTTAGAATCGTTTCTCCCCAAGTACCAATATCATAGGCATTAGGGAAATTGTATTGTTTAATAATTTT
>JANMIV010000467.1:0-2002 GCA_031375995.1 Bacteroidota bacterium | reverse complement strand
GCTTACCGCTCCCAATCCTTTATCACTAGTTTCACTTCCAATACACTCCTTTAAATAGGCTATATGTTTGTTCATTTCTGTTTAGTAATATTTCTCATACAATTCATTTAACATACCATCTTTTAAACCTGCATTGGGAGCATGTATTTTTTCAATATTACACCAGTTTAAAATTCGTAAATAAATATCGGCAGAAATATCAATAATATCCGCCCTGTCCGGATTGAGTTTTAGTTGATCCATCCTTTCTTCAATACTCATTTTACTTACTTTTCTGTGAAAATCTTTCAATTGTTTTCTGGTAAAGTATTCTGGATCGTCAGGGTTTAACATATTAGAAATTTTATTGATGGTTCCACTTGTTACCACCGCTTCTAAATTAGGAATTTCAGCTGTCTTGTGTTTTACCCAATGTTCTATGGTTTGCCACGTTTTTTCTTTTACAGCGCCATCAACCATGCGCACTGTTCCTATATCAAAGCTAACAGAACTGGAGGGCTTACCATTTACAATTACAGTCATTTCAGTACTTCCACCACCAACATCAATAGTCAAATAGTTTTGAGTAGGTTTAAAATAGTTTCTAATAGAATTGAGAATAATTTCACTTTCGCGTACTCCTGAAATTATGTTTATCTTTAAATTGTATTTATCATAAACCTTATCTACTATCTTCTGTCCATTATCGGCTTCACGCATAGCACTGGTAGCACAAGCCATATAATAGTCAACATCAAAAGCATCCAACATCAATTTGAAAGCTTGCATGGCTTTCATAAAAATTTTACGCTTTTCCTTGCTTATCTTCTTATGTTTAAATGCATCATCGCCTAACCTAATAGGAACACGAACAAATTCAATTTTTTTGTACAAATCCAAATCGTTTTTATTCTCATTTACACGCACTATTTGTAAACGAACGGCATTTGAACCAATATCAATAGCAGCAAATTTCATAGGATTGTTGTTAGTGGGTTAAATATATTATTCGCCAGTGAAATTAGGCTTACGTTTCTCTATAAAAGCTTTAACGCCTTCTTTATTATCTTTACTTCTGCCTGCTATCTCTTGGCAATAAGCTTCATATTCAAGCATCGTATCTAAATCGCTATTGAACGACTTATTCAGCATTTTCTTCATCAAACCAATTGCCTTGGTTGGAGCCACCGCATAATAATCGGTTATTTTCTTCACTTCTGCATCTAAGTTTTCTGCCTTACAAATGCGGTTTACCATACCCCAATCAAAAGCCTGCTGTGCGCTTACTTTATTTCCCATAGTACTTAACTCAAATGCTCTTGCAGAACCTACCAAACGAGGTAAAAAGTAAGAAGAACCAGAATCTAATACCAAACCCACATTGATAAATACTTCTATCAAACTCGCATTTTCACTGGCTACTATCATATCGCACGCCAATGCCAATGAGCAACCTGCACCTGCTGCTACTCCATTTAACCGGCAAATTACCGGAATGGGTAAATTACGGATGGCTTTAATCATTGGATTGTATCGCTTATCAATACTCTCCCGCAAACTTCTATTTTCGGCTCCTGCAATTGATTTTAAATCTTGCCCACTGCAAAATGCCTTACCACTGCCTGTAATTACTAATACCCTAATTGTTTTATCTTTAGCGCATTTCTTTAGTGCGTCTATCACATCAGAACTTTGTTGTTCGTTAAAGGCATTGAAAACATCTGGTCTGTTCAATGTAAGTGTGGCCACACCTTCATTTTGTTCAAATAAAATTGTTTCGTAACTCATGGCTTCAATTCTAAATAAAATATGGCTTAAAACAAGGGTTAAATTACTTTTTATACCAAATGTGTATATAATATAGTCCAAAGATGCGAAGTAATTTTTTATCAAGACAATGAAAAAAATCGTTGCATAGCAATAGCTATGGAACTATTTTTTGAAGAAGAATGGAGGAAAAAGAACAAGTAGATTGGACTATATTATATGGATATTTGGTATTACTTCCTTTTCAGATAAAACC
>JANMIV010000313.1:0-1875 GCA_031375995.1 Bacteroidota bacterium | reverse complement strand
CAATGTCGTTAAGTTAAGGAAATTTCGGAAAAAATTTCTATCTTTGATGAGTCAAAAATACCATATAGGATTATAGGGCTAAATTATTAAAACATATAAATGCAAATCTCGATGAAGAAGATTTTAAACGCCGTAATACCAACGGCTGTAAAGGATTTACCCGAGAGCGAAGCCTGACATTTAAAAATACATTTACCATTATTTCAAAACTTTTGAGAAGTTCTCTACAAAGAGAGTTAAACGATTTTTTCGGTAACCTATGGGATAAAGAATATAGTATACATCATGTAACAAAAAGCGCCTTTACCCAAGCACGAAAAAAATTGAAGCATGAAGCGTTTATTGAATTAAGTAATAATGCGACAAAAGAATTTTATGCCAATGCACCATACCTACTTTGGGATAAACATAGGCTATTAGCATCAGACGGCAGCACATCAATGTTGCCAAATAGTGCAGATATAGAATCTGAATTTGGCAGTAGAGAATATGGACCTCAGGCCTCTGTGAAAAGAACGGTAGCAAGAATCTCATTGATATACGATGTGCTCAATTTAGTTACACTAAATGCGAAGCTAGATACTTTTGAAACACATGAAACAACAATGCTTAAAGCACAATTAGACGAAGTAGAATTCATGGAAAATGATTTACTACTTTTAGATAGAGGTTACCCAAGTATAGGCTTGATGTATGAGTTGCAGAACAGAGGAATAGACTTTTGCATGCGCTTAAAAGATAATTGGTGGAATGCAGTGAATTCAATGCTATTAAAGGGGGAAGTAGATAAGATAGTTACCTTTAAGCTTCCTAAAAAAGATAGCCATTTACAAGAAAAATTCAATAACAAAACGGACTCAATAACTGTAAGAATAGTAGTAATAGAACTAGAAAATGGGCAAAAGGAAATTCTATGTACAAGCTTATTAGATGCAAAAGAATATACATTAGAAGACTTTAAACAACTATACCATCTAAGATGGAATATAGAGGAAGCCTATAAACTTTTTAAGGTAAGAATAGATTTGGGTTCATTTTCTGGCAAGAGTGTATTATCCGTAAAACAAGATTTCTATGCAGCAATTTTAGCCATGAATCTCTGTGCGATTTTAGATTTCCCAATTGAACAAAAAGTACGAGAACAAGACAAAGAATCAGAAAATAAACATAATAGAAAAGTAAACAAGACCAATTCTATATCTCTTGTAGCAAAATCAATAATTGGAATATTTATAAAGAAAAAAGTAAAGCTATTCCTCAAAACATTTGATGAAATACTATTAAAATCGACAGAAATAATTCGACCCAATAGATCATTCCCAAGAAATCATAAACAAAAGAAACCTAAGTCTATGAATTATAAAAATATGTAATAGTTTTTCTTAACTTAACGACATTGGAATATGATTGATAATAATGATGTAAGCATATTTCATCATCAATCATTTACTCAACATCCAATTGCCAAATTTCGCTACCAATGCCCACTACTCTTTTGCCTTTGGCATGTTGAATAATTCTGAATTTATTTGTGTACTTTCCAAGATCTGTTTTGATCCAAGTAGCGCCGCCATTTGTGGTTTGATAGCCGCCAGTAGTTGTGCCGATCCATCCTAAATTTTCGTTGATAAATGCAACACCAAATTCCCGAACAGCTAAATCGTTATCCAATAAAATTTCATTCCAAGTATCTCCACCGTCAGTAGTTTTGGCTACATAGCGCTGCGATGATTTTTCATCGGGATTATAACTTTGCAATGTAACATAACCAACTTTTTCGGATGGGAAACTACACTTCCATGTAAGCTCATAAGGTCGATTGCATTGATATACTTTTTTCCATGTGAGTCCACCATCAATTGTTTTTAAAATGAG
>JANMIV010000309.1:0-12750 GCA_031375995.1 Bacteroidota bacterium | reverse complement strand
TCCTTTTACAATATGGATATTCCTGTTTTGCATTTTTTTACTGGCTCTCATTACGACTACCACAAACCCAGTGATGACCATGAATTAATTAACTACCGAGGAACAATGAATATTGTAAAATATATTTACCAATTGGTATTTAATTTAGAAAAAGTAGAGAAATTGGATTTTGCAAAAACAAAAGATTCAGACCATACTGGAGCAGCTTCTTCTTTTAAGGTTACATTAGGCATAATGCCCGATTACTTATATGATGGAAAAGGGATAAAAGTAGATGGAGTAACAGAAGGTAAACCTGCTGCCAATGCAGGTTTAAAAAAGGGCGATAATATTATACAATTAGGATCCTATCCTATTGCCGACATGACGGCCTATATGGCTGCCTTAGGCAAGTTTAACAAAGGAGATAAAACCAAGGTAATATTTATGCGAGGAAGCAAAAAAATGGAAGTTACCGTTACTTTTCAATAAGAAATACAAATAGAAATAAATATACACATCTAATAATTGCGTTCATATTCACAATTATTAGCTAAGGGAACTTATCTTATTTAGATAGGCGACTAAAATGTTAAAAACCTCTCTTCCAATATTTATCAGCTATTCATTTTCAAACTATAACCCTTACATTTGCGTTTTATACAATGATTTTATTCTAATACATGGATTTATTTGAAAAATTAAAAGGAAAGCCTGGTCCGTTGGGCCAACATGGTGATGATAGCTATGGGTATTACATGTTTCCAAAGTTGGAGGGAGAAATAGGACCAAGAATGATTTTTAGGGGTAAGGAAAAGTTAAATTGGAGTTTGAATAACTATTTAGGATTAGCAAACCACCCCGAAGTAAGAAAAGTAGATGCTGAAGCAACTGCTGAATATGGTTTGGCTTACCCAATGGGCGCGCGTATGATGAGTGGTAACAGCAGTTACCATGAACAATTGGAAAGAGAGTTGGCGGCATTTGTGAGTAAACCCGATGCAATACTGCTTAATTTTGGATACCAAGGAATGGTTTCTGCCATTGATTGCTTAGTTGACAGGCATGATGTAATTGTTTATGATGCCGAGAGCCATGCTTGTATAATAGACGGAGTACGTTTACACATGGGTAAACGTTTTGTGTTTACGCACAATAACATGGAAAGCCTAGAAACTCAGTTAAAACGTGCGGAACGTTTGGTAGCCGAAACTGGAGGTTCTATTTTGGTAATTACCGAAGGCGTATTTGGAATGACTGGTGCACAGGGAAATATTAAAGCCATAGCCGAATTAAAGAAAAAATACAGCTTCCGCTTATTTGTAGATGATGCGCATGGATTTGGCACCATGGGAGAAACAGGCGCTGGTGTGGGTGAAGAACAAGGTGTAATGGACGATATAGACGTGTATTTTGGTACTTTTGCCAAGAGCATGGCAGGCATTGGTGGTTTCATAGCTGGAGAAAATTTAGTCATTAAACATTTGCGCTACAATATACGCTCACAAATATTTGCCAAAAGTTTGCCTATGCCAATGGTTATTGGTGCACTAAAACGCCTTTCTTTATTGCGTGATTTTCCTGAAAACAAAGCTAAACTATGGAATATAGTAAGAGCCTTGCAAAGCAGTTTAAAAGCCAAAGGCTTTAATATAGGAGTAACCACTACACCCGTAACACCAGTAGTTTTAAACGGAACTATTCCTGAGGCAACAGCTATTACCCACGAGTTAAGAGAAGTATATAACATATTTTGTTCTATAGTGGTATATCCTGTAGTGCCAAAAGGAATGATTATTTTGCGTTTAATTCCAACCGCAGCGCATACCTTGGCAGATGTTGAAGAAACCATTGCAGCATTTTCAGCTATAAAAGAGAAATTGGATGCTGGCGTTTACAAAGAATCTGCATTTGTTTCCATGGGAGATTTAGCAAAAGCGTAAGCCGACAGTCATTTCTAGAAAATTTAGAAAAATTTTAGGTATGGTTTTTGTAATTTTGAATAATAAATCAAAAAGAAAATGAAAAAAATTAGTGTAATATTAAGTACTTTAGTAGTGTTGGTTGGCTTATTTGCTTTTAAACCAAAGTCGGAAGAAGTAAAGTGGATGGACTTTAACGAGGGTTATGCCTTGGCAAAAAAGAAAAACAAAATAATGTTAGTGGATGTATATACTGAGTGGTGTGGTTGGTGCAAAAGAATGGATAGAGATACCTATGCCAAATCAAGCGTATCATCTGTTTTGAATGCAAAATATATATCTGTAAAGTTTAATCCAGAAATAGAAGGAATAACTTACACGTATAATGGTAAAAAATATGATGGTCCGGGCCTAGCAGCAGCCATCAGCAATAATAGCATTAGCGGATATCCTACCACTGTTTTCATCAATCCAAAATCGCACAAAACCAAATTAGAAGTGGGTTATAAAAATGAATCTGATATGAGCACTATTTTAGTAGATATTCAGAAGAGTTTAAGTAGTAAATAAAACAGCATTTAAATACATAGAAACCA
The DNA here is from genome assembly GCA_031375995.1 of Bacteroidota bacterium. Lineage (GTDB taxonomy): Bacteria > Bacteroidota > Bacteroidia > UKL13-3 > UKL13-3 > JAAFJM01. The sequence continues at coordinate 10,253 of JANMIV010000309.1, read as the reverse complement.
GCTTCAATAAAGAGGCTGGTTTTTTTATTGGATAAGCGTTTACTCTAAAAAACAACCAATGGCTTTAGTTTGTAAAAAAGAACGCTTTTCATTATTAATAATTGAATTGAGGGTTTCGTCTAAATCAAAAATAGTTGCTTGTTTTCTTTTCTTTCCAATATCATATGCCCAATTATCTATACGCCCTTGGTAGATTTTCTTCCCCAATGAATCGGTAACAACAACCTCAGGGGTAATAGAAGCTTTGAAATACTTTGCTATTGAATTATTATTTAAATAAATGGGAAAAAGTATTTGATACCTAGTAGCAAAAGTTTTAGCTTCCATAATTTTAAATGAGTTGGACGACACGATACCAGTAAATGCTATTCCAAACTTATTATACTTAGTAAATAAATTGTTTAGTACCAAAGTATAGTTTTGGCATAAGGGACACTCCGGTGATAAGAAAATGAATACCTGTGCTTTGTAAGAGCTTGTAATACTTAAAGTCTTTATCTGATTATTTGTGTCTTTAGCAGTAAAAGTGCTTTGGGAAAACCCTTTTGAAAACGAGCAGACTCCCAAAAATGTAACGATTAAGCAAATTATAAATGTTTTCATTATTTCATTCATTAATGGAGTGCTATTTTTTCATCCTCTTTTTCATACGGCAAATAAAGTAACACCAAGCGCATCATTTCGCTGTCATCATTCATACCCCATTCAAATAAAATGTCTTTAGGCGGAGAATAAGGATTAGCCGCATTTTTAGCAGAGTTGTCGTATAGTGCCTCTGCATGTAAAACAGATCCAGCTGGTATTTTTACCATTTTCTTAAATCTATAGAACTCTTGCCAGTTAAAATCCCATTTGGGAATCTCTACCAGTGGAATGGTATCATTTTTTGAAGTAACGGCATATGCTTTAAAATACTTACCTAGTTTGTGCATATGTGGGTTGATATTAAGTAAAGAAACATCATTATGGAATTTTACGTTAATATGAGCTGCAAAGTTACTATCATTTGCCTTTATATACCATTTGCCGTCTTTTGTTGGGTTATTGGGTTTAAAGGCAGCAAAGCCTATATTTCTTATGGCGGGTTTAGAAGAGAAAAAAATATAAAATTTCGATAAATCTTGTTGCTCAATAGGTGTTGGTGAGTAATGAAAATTTCGAATAAGGAGTACTCCCTTTTTTGGCATTTTAAAACCTATACCACTTGGATATGTCTGAACTGAAGTACCAGGCAACCAGCCATTGTGATATACTTCTTTTGGCATTTTACCATTTTTGCCAATCAAGTTAAAATATTTATAATCATGGTCGTCTTTTACCCTATTCAATGTATCTGCATCATATTGAAAAAAATCTGGCCCAGAAAAAACATCTACATCATCTGCTACTTCTATAATTTGGTAACTTGCATGGTGAACTACACTTTTGTTTCCTGGCACAAATTCAATGGCTTTAATAAAAGTATCGTGTTTTAGTTCAAAAGGAATTTTATAACATATATATACATTTTGATTAATAGCTGGAACTGTGAAGGGAGCTTTCATACTTAGTATCAAATCTGGCTTTTGATTAACTTGTGATCCTTCATTATACCATTTTTTGTTAGATGTAGGTTTCTCTGGTCCTATTCTAGCTCCTTCATTCAGCCATTGGAGAATCAAACTCTTTTCTTCTTTGCTCAATGCTTTGCTATTGGCAAAATGACGATAATTGTTATTTGCCCTCCATGGAGGCATGTAATCATTGGTTATTACATATTTTATAAAATCTTTCCTTTTAACTATTTCGTTGTAGTTTTCTAAACCAAATGGTGCATACCCATTTTCTCTGTGACATGAGACACACTTTTTTTCAATAATGGGCTTTAATTTTGCATAATTTAGTTCCTTTTGTTGAGCTAGTCCGCTTATGTTAAGTCCAATATAAATTGCCAATACTATTTTTCTCATTGGTAGTTGTTTACAATTACAATTTTATTGGCTTCTAGGTAGTTCCAAGAAAAGTGCGGTAAGTCTTCTATAGCGGGGCCGTTTAAAACAACTCCAGAACTATTAAATCGGGAGCCGTGGCAAGTGCATACAAAGCTATTATCGGTTTGTAAGTTTATAGGGCATCCATTATGCGTACAAATCATACTGATGGCTTCAAATAAACTTTCACTTTTCATTTTTAGTGTAAAGGGGATACCATCTGTTTGGCTTATTGCAACACTTTTACCCTCTTGTAAAACGCTCAAATACTTTTTAATACTTACTGGCTGTCCCTTGGTTATATTTACATTTACTAATTGTTTTAACTGTCCATTTAGTACTAACAGTAATTCGGTATTTCTTTCTAGTTTGGGAACATTTAGCCAAACTTCATTTTTTCCTGTTCCAGAGGCCAATAGTTTGGTTTGTGATGAATCGTAAAGTTCAACCAAAATATTTAAGTTATTCTCTTTGGTATCAAAAAAAACAGGATTAACACAATCAGCAACAAAGTAATCTCCTGAGGCAGGAAATTTTAACTGTAAGTTTATATTTTTTTGCGCTGTATCGTTTTTGTCTTTAGCGCAAGCGTATAACGCCAAAGTGCCCGGTATTAAATATTTCAGAAATGCGAGTCTATTCATACTTAATACACTCCTCCAACTTTTCTGCTATTCCATAGCTTTTCATTATTAAATTGGGGCAAACTAACCGGCACATTGGTTAAATTGGTAGTATCAGTTAAAGATTGCATAAAGGCAATAACATCTTTTATTTCTGCACTACTTAAATTTAACTTATCCGATGGTAAAGTTTGATAAGGCACGTCAATCCCTAATCCTATTCCTCCACCTTTATTGTAAAAGTCCATTACTTGTTTAAGTGTCTTGTATGAGCCATTGTGCATATAAGGTGCTGTTAAAGCAATATTTCGAATGGTGGGTGTTTTAAATGAATATTTATAAAATGGGGCAGCTTCTTTTAGTTTACCGTTGTAACGACCTTCATCTGCATCTAAAACTAATTTTTTTGCTGCTGGATTCTCAGGAATCCCTAGTACTTCGCTTTCACTTTCTTGGTATAAAGGTGGTACAGTTCCATTAAATACGGGTGCAAAATGGCAAGTTCCACAGCCACCCTTACCCATAAATACATTAAATCCATTTTTTACAGCATTGCTTATTTCTTTTCTTTCACCTCTTACATATTGATCAAAAGGGGAATTAAAACTTTGTAAGGAGCTTACAAAAGCTGATATGGCAAAAGATAAGGTGTGTTTATTTATGGGATTAACATTATAAGTAGGAAAACATTTAGTAAACCAATTGACATATTCGCTGCTTTTTGATAATTTTTCAGTAATTTCTAAAGTAGTTGTATTGAATTCTTTGCTGCTTGCTATAACATGATCCATTTGGTCTTCTAAGGCATCCGCCCTTAAGTCAGCAAAAAAACGTTCACTATAAACGCAATTTAATAATGTGGGTGAATTCCTTTCAACAGAGCCTTTTATACCTGTGGCTATGCTTTTTGTGTATCCATCAGTAAATCCTTTTTGAGGATTATGGCAACTTGCACAACTTCTTTCATTGTTTGCGGAAAGAATTGGATCATAAAAAAGCAATTTGCCTAGTTGTAATATGGAATCGTTATATAAAGTTTTGGGAAGACCTATATACTTAAAAGCGTTTAAAAATTGAGGAGAGAAAATATTACGAGCAGTTAAGTTAATGGGTGGTAGCAAGTTTTCAGCTACACTTTCGCTACTGCTTTCAATATAAAGAGCAAGTTGTAAATCATAAATACTTGCATAAAGAGGATTGATATATTTTACTAGAATTTCAAGTCTATTTAGTTTATCAAAATCATTGTTTTGCGAAAGGTACGTTTGTAGTCCATTAAAATTCTGTTCGATTATAAGTGCTAAACTCTCATTTTTCACCTTGCTTACATATGGTTTTATATCTTCGTGCATAGACTGCAATGCCACCTTGGCTTCGTCTATAGAGCCTCCTGATGCAGGAAGATCAAAACCAGTGAGCCCTAAAGTAAAAATTCTAACAAGCTCAAGCCGCATGCCTTCAAATACTTGCCTGTCGTATATTTTGTTGGTAAATGATAAGTTTTTTACAATTGAACTCAATTCATACAATAGTTCCCTAATATACTCTTTTTTAGTAAGTATGTCTTCTGAGAAAATGAGTTCGTCTAAAATTTGCAATCCCTTTGGTTGAATGATGTTTAATCCGAATGATTCCTTTTCTAATTTAGGTAAAGGACTGCCATTGATATAATCTTTGCTCACAACAGGATTCAGTGCTTCTATTAAGTATTCACATCTTTTATAGGCAAGCCTAGTTTTAAGAAATTGTTGTCTAAATTCAGAAATAATTTCTTTGTTTAAGTTATCCGCTTTTTCAACTGTCAATTCCAATTGTTTTTGAAACTCAGCTATTCGGTTTTCGTAATTTTTTTGAACTAATGTATGCGGGAAATTTTGTTGAAATTTAAACGCACTGATTGTGCCTATTAATAGTAAAAAGAAGCAGATGTAAATTTTTTTCATGGAATATCAAACAATGCAAAAACCCGAGGAAGATTCCTCGGGTTTTAAAATTTTATGTTAATTAATCAAATATTATTCAACTATAAATTTCATTTTATCGCCTTCTGTATTCATAATGATGTATGCACCAGCAGCTAAATCACTTACATCAACTTTCTCAACATCGCGTAATACTTTTATGCGCTGGCCGTTCATGTTGTAAATTGCAACATCAGCCATTTTGTTCAAGCTTAATTCACGTGTAACCGGGTTAGGGTATACATTGAATGCATTGCCTTTAACTATGTTTTCGGTAGTTGATAAGGCAGGTGAACCATCCCAACCTGAAATAGCGTATGTTAAAGAGTTGTTATAAGGGAAAGTATTGCCAGCATCAGGATGTTGTGAGTTAATCAACATTGTTTTGCTATCAATCATTACTGCGCCAGTAATTTCTGCACCTGGAGGGCAAGCAGTAATACGCACTAAATCATTAAAAGTAGGATTAGCGATAGACATATCTAATAAATAGGTTTCGCAATTAGTTTTAGTGATACCAGCTGGCATTCTATTCCAAGTAATACCATTTAAATCTTCTTGAATAATCATGTACGTTTTATTCTTGATAGTCATAAAATCAATTCCATCAGGATTTGACAAGTGGATACCAGGATACACACCCGCAGGTTGAGAAGCTGATCCAGCACTTATTGGACCGCCTTCAATATATGAACGTGCAGTATTGGTAACTGGGTCAAATTCAATTACACGACCATAGTAATCTGCAAATCTACCTGCACGAACTGAATCAGCAGCTTGGGCATCAGTTCCAGGGAAAGGCATGTTATTGGTAATTTGGTAGCGGGTTTTGTAACCTTGTACTAAAGGCATACCTACTACTCCATTTCTAGCATTACCAGTATTATAGGTAAAAGCATCTCTACCTGTTTCGCAAATGTATATTTTGCCATTGTACTGTTGACCCCACTCTAAGCGATTAAACATAGAAGCACCTCTTCTAACAGCAACTGTATTTAAGTTTACTAATGTATCTAAATTGTTTTCTATTTCTATCCACTTGGTTGGAGCATCTTGTTTGTATACATATAATTGCCCTGAATTAAAATCGCCAGTGTTAGTTGCAACAAATTTGGCTAAAATTCCAGGTGAAGCATCTTCAAATAGGAATACTGTTTTGTTGTCAGCCATAATTACACCGCCTTCCCAGCCAGCTCTTCCCCAATTGTATTGTTTACGAACAGCTTTTGCGGTTTTAGTGTTTACCTCTACCATCCAGTTCAAGTTTTGGAAGCGCTTTAAGGTTTTGCCATTCATTCCAGGAAAACCAGCAGGAGTTGTCGTTCCAATTATAAAATCTGTGGTATCTCTGAAGCCAGCACCATTTGCAAAAATTCCTGAATTACTTGTTTGCATCCATTCTTCTGCAGTCCAAATTCTGCCATCATTCCCTGCAATACCGCCACAATTCATACCAGTTTCGCCTACTGTATTTGCAAAATCTACGTTAAAGAACTTACCTGAGCGACCATCGGCAATTGTTTGTGGTACAACTTCAAGTACATCACCTTTGCTACGTTTTAACTTAAACATAGTCATTCCACCTCCATCACCTACTTTATCATTTTTTTCAGTCATTTCATGGTTTACTATTACCCATCCTAGTTCGCCATTGGTGGCTGAATTGTCTTTAACAAACGCAATATAATCATGCCATTGTTTCGCCAGAGTATTTCCAGCAGGATTGCTATAAGTTGCAGTTGTTTGAACGGTGTCAACACCTCCAACAAATATTACTTGTTGTTTTAAAGGCGATTTTGGCATCCAAGCTGTTTTTACATTCCAAGTTGTATCTATATTAACTGGAAATGGGATTTGTGCTTTAGTTGTTAAAGCTGAAACTGCTACCATAGCAGAAAGTATAATTTTTTTCATTTTTTTATCTTTTATTTGGTGCACAAAATTGAATTAGTTGTGTTACCAATAGTTAAATTGCATGTTAACTATACCTCATTTTAGGGTAAATTTATTGTTAAGCTAGGGGGCTGTTTATCTCAATTTGATAATGTTATTTATACAATTATTTCATTATATCTCCCCCCTTATTTTTGAGGAATTAAAAATTTATTTGGAAATATAAATTCAATTTATATCTTCGCCTAACAATTGTTAGGTTATGTCTGAATCATTGAACATCAATAGAAAAGAACAAATAATAGATGCCGCTGCATCTTTATTCAAACAAAAGGGTTATGCTTCTACCAGCATGCGCGACTTAGCCACTGAATTGGGTATTGAAGCCGCAAGTATTTACCACCACATCAAATCAAAAGAAGAGCTTTTAGAAGGTATTTGCTTTGATATGGCAAACAAGTTTATATCTAACGCAAAAGAGGTAAACGATATTTATTTCAATGCGGAAGAGAAATTAAGAATGGCTATTCAATTACACATAGAAACCATTACCCAAAATCAGAATCAATCAGCCGTATTTTTAAGTGAGTGGCGCAACTTAAGTGAGCCTAAATTAACTTTATTCAAGCAATTGCGCCAGCAATACGAAAACCAATTTACCATTATACTGATGGATGGAGAAAATGAAGATATTTTTGACCACATAGATAAAAAATTTGCTGTCCTAAGTATCCTATCAACCATTAATTTTGTAAATGAGTGGTACAATCCGGCTGGTAAAATGAATGCTAAACAAATAGCTGAAAAACTAAGCAATTTTATAATGGGGGGCTTGCGCAAACGCTTGGTAACGGATGTTTTATAGACCATAGAAAATAGACCATGGTCTATGGCCCAATAACTATTAACTAATAACAAAAACTAAAATATATATGTACGGAAATGCTTACATCGATCCTAATGAAAAAGCCAACGCAATGCTTGCTGGCGAAGATCCTACTCAATTAGCGGAATTTGAGGCACGTATTGCTCGTGGTGAAAAAATAGAACCAAGAGACTGGATGCCAAAAGAATACCGCAAACAGCTTATTAGAATGATAGAACAACATGGTCATTCTGAAATTATTGGTGCTTTGCCAGAAGGCACTTGGATTACACGTGCGCCAGGTTTTAAACGCAAGTTGGCACTAATGGCTAAAGTGCAAGATGAAGTGGGCCATGCTCAACTGCTTTACAGTGCAGCAGAAACGCTGGGTAAAAGCAGAGAAGATATGATCAATGACCTTATCACGGGCAAATCAAAATACAGCAATGTATTCAACTATCCGGCATACACTTGGGCTGATGCTTGTATTATTGCTTGGTTAATTGACGCTGGTGCTATTATAAACCAAGTAGCAAACGCTAAAGGAAGCTACGGTCCTTATTGCAGGGCCTTAGACAGAATTTGTACCGAAGAGAGTTTCCACTTAAAATACGGACACGACAATGTAGTAACATTGGCTACAGGTACTCCAATACAACGCAAAATGGTACAGGAAGCATTAACACGCTGGTGGCCACCTATTATGCATTTCTTTGGCCCAAGCGATAAAATATCGAGCCATACAGAAATACTTATGAAGTGGAAAGTAAAAATGGCTACCAATGACGATATGCGTCAACAGTTTTTAAATATGTATGTGCCTAAAATTTGGGATTTGGGATTAACCCTTCCTGATGCCAATTTGAAGAAAAACGAAGAAACAGGTAAATGGGATTATACCGAGCCAGATTGGGAAGAGTTTAAGCGTGTAATAAATGGCGGTGGGCCTTGCAATGCAGAGCGTTTAGCAGTCCGCAGAATGGCTGAAGAAAAAGGCCGTTGGGTGCGTCAAGCTTTATTAAGAAAAGACGAAAAATATGTAATGCCTTTGGCTTAGTTTTTTATTGTTAAGGGTTGATTATTTCGAGTTGATAATTATAAGTTGAAATAGGTATTATAAAATTTAAATGGCTACCATAAAAAATTTTGAGGATTTAGAAATTTGGCAGAAGGCAATAAAACTATCTGATGAGTTATATGAATTGTGTCAAATTGATTTTTTGAAAAAAGACTATTCAACCCAAGATCAATTAAAAAGGGCAGCCCTATCTATTTCAAACAATATAGCTGAGGGTTTTGAATATAACAATAATCCTGATTTCATTAAATTTTTGCGCTATTCAAAGGGTTCTTGTGGCGAATGCAGGAGCATGATAGCATTTATTAGAAGCAAAAATTGGATTGATTCGGAAAAATATTTGTACTTTCATAACGAACTTAAATTACTTAGCTCACAAATTGGAAGTTTCATGTCATATTTAAAACAGCATAAATCTAAATAATTTTTAATAATCCATAATAACCAACTTTCAATAGCTAACTCGCAATAACTAACCCGTAATAATCAACTGGTAATAACATAATATGATAAATTCACTTGACCCTCGGATAGCCCGAGAAAACATATCAGCAGACAATACCATTGCCCCACTTACCGAAATGGACAACTGGGAAACCTATGAAGTGTTCCACCAAAAAAAACGTGGCGACCAACATGTGCATGTTGGCATAGTGCATGCTCCCAATGCAGAAATGGCTATGCTGTTTGGCAAAGAGCAATATGGTCGCAGAGGTTTAAGCGTAAATATTTGGGTTGTAAAAACAAGTAATGTTTTTGCAAGCGAGTACCACGACCAAGATATATTTGAAACAGTACCCGAAAAACAATACCGAGAAGCGGGTGGATATAAGGTAATGGATAAAATAAATAGGTATAAAAAGGAAAATAAGATTTAATCAAAGCCACAGATTTCACAGATAAAATTCATTTTGTGTAATCTGTGAAATCTGTGGCAAAAAAACATAATTATGAATACTGAGGCAATCAAAGAATTATTGTATAAAATGGCCGATGACCTTTTGGTTTTGGGTCACAGAAATAGTGAATGGACAGGCTTAGGACCTATATTGGAAGAAGATATTGCATTCTCTTCTATGGCGCAAGATAAAATAGGCCATTCACAAGCGTTGTTTCAAATTTTGCACACATTGGGTGAGCCAGAACCCGACACCAATGCCTTTATGCGAGAAGCCAAGCAATTCCATAATTCACAATTTGTAGAACTACAAAATGACGATTATGACTTTTCAACCATAAGGCACTTTTTGTTTGACCATGCAGACCAACTGCGTTTCGATAGCTTAGCTAGCAGTAGTTTTGAGCCTTTGGCTAAAGTAGCGCGTAAAATAAAGGGAGAGTTAAAATACCACGTTTTCCATGCCGATATTTGGTTAAATAAGCTTGGAAATGGCAACGAAGAAAGCCATGCACGTATGCAAACAGCACTAAACCATGCCTGGAATTATGCTTTAGGTATATTTGAGCAAGGCCCTTTTGAACAACAACTAATTGCTGAAAATGTATTTGAAGGCGAGGCTTCATTGCAAAGCAAATGGTTGGCAGTAGTGAGTCCAATAATAGAAAAAGCCAATTTAAAAATCCCAGCCGAAAAAGATTGGGCACCTGTTTTAGGCGGACGCAAAGGCTACCATACAGAACATTTAGACCAATTGGTAAATGAAATGAGTGAGGTATTTAGAATTGAGCCGGGCGCAGAATGGTAAGCTTGTTTAGAGATTATAAAACTACTGGATTGTATAGTGCTCCATAAACCTAAACTAATTTTCTAATATTAAAATGGTTACTGAAAAAAATATATGGGATGCACTTGAAGTAGTGAAAGACCCTGAAATACCTACTTTAAGTATGGTAGATATGGGT
>JANMIV010000304.1:0-3689 GCA_031375995.1 Bacteroidota bacterium | reverse complement strand
CTTCCATTATTAGGATTTACTTTATAATATACATTGTTTAAGTAGGCTATATTGCGGTATTTAACATAAGGACTTACAAAGAATCCTTTACAGGTTTAACTTTTGATTTTAATGGATATAGTGAACAAGCCTGTAAAGGATTCTTTGTAAGTCCTTATGTTAAATACCGCAATATAGCCTACTTAAACAATGTATATTATAAAGTAAATCCTAATAATGGAAGCAATTCCATTTATTTAGGTCAATCAGATGAATTCCATAATCAAATTGGTATTGGTGCTAAATTTGGCTATCAATATTTGTTTAAAAATGGCTTAGGTTTTAACGTGTTTGCTGGAGGAGGTTATTATTTTTTAGATGTAAAATATGGTGCGAAGGAAGAGCGTTACGAACAAGTATCCGATGCAGATTTACGCTTGGGAGTGTCTTTGGTTTATGGTTTTTAAGCTTTCACGAGGTGTAAAAGATGAAAAGACCGCAATAAATATACCTACATCAGTTAAGCATATAGCGTAATTACTTAAACAGTTTCGTATATAATTAAACCAGTTCTTATTTTAGGCTCAATCCAAGTAGATTTAGGTGGCATAATTAAGTTTTCGTCAGCCACTCGCTTTACCTCTTCAATACTTGTTGGAAATAACGTAATGGCCAAATCAAAATCTCCACTATCTACCGCATTTTGTAAGGTAAGTAGGCCTCTGCTGCCATCCATAAAATTCAATCTTTTATCCACTTTGCTATCTACTATATTGAATATGCGCTTTAGTATATATTCTTCTACAATACTCACATCCAAAAGGTTTAGCGATCCTTCTAAAGCTTTTTCCAGTTCTGGTTTAAGGCTAATTACATACGCATCATTGTTTAAATAAATGCCAAATTCGCGCTTTGCAAGCGGTTGAACAGGTACATGCCCGCTAGGTATTACGTCAAAATATTCGGCTATTTTACTTAAAAAATCTTCGTTATTTACAATGTCCTCGTCTTTTATTAAGCGGTGGTATTCAAATATATGTAGTTTGTTGAACGGAATTAAGCATACAGGAAAAAAGTTGAACAATTCCGTTCCATTGTAATTGGGATTCTTATTACGCATGCTTTCGCAATAAGCAGCGGAACCCGCACTGCGGTGATGTCCGTCCGCTATGTATAGTTTTTCTATACCAGCAAAAGCTGCTTCTATGGCTTTTACATCATCTACTTGGTGTATAGGCCAAAGGTTGTGTTTTATTTGGTCTTGGCTTATAAAATTGTACTCAGGGGCATGGTTTGTAATTACTTTATTAATTACATCTTCCACCACATTATTATCTGGGTAAGTAAGTAATACTGGATTTCCTAGGCCGCTAAACCATTCAATATGTTCCGCCAGCTCATTTTGTTTTTCAGTTAAAGTGTTTTCGTGTTTTAAAATAACATTGTTGTTATAATCATCAACAGAAGCTGTAGCAATTAAAGTAGTATAAGCTACGCTGCCTTTTATAAGGCGATATACATAAAAATTGGCTTCTGGGTCTTTTATTAAAACCTGGTCTTTTTTAAACTTATTGAGGTACTCTATACCCAAAGGAAAGTGTTTTTTTGGGTTTTTCTTTTCTCCTTTAAAGTGCAAATACGGTTTTACCACATGTAGGTAACTATATGGATTACGCATAATTTCATGTGTAGAAAGTTCGCGTAAACTGCTGTCGTAGCTTGGCGCAGATACTTGGGCTGCCTTATCTCTGGCAGGACGCAAAGCAGCAAAAGGTTTTATAGTAGCCATTGGGTAGAAACTTTAGTTATTGCAATGATATATTTTTTGTATCTAGTTAATGATTGATAGTTGTCAGTTGCTATGAATTAGTTAAACACTTTTACTGCGTAAGTAGGAGTAAGGGGTGCAAAAGGAAAAGGCTGCCCAATTGAGGACAGCCTTTTACACCTTTCTATCATATTAGTATTTGATAATATTATAAAAGTGAATTACTTTTTAGCATCAGCAATTAGCTTTTCAGCCATTTTTACATAATCAGCATTTTTATCTTCAGTTGCCAATGCAATTACTTGGTTGGCGGTAAGTGTAGCATTCTTTTTATCATTTAATTTCAATTGTATTTTTGCTTTTAAAAGAACTACCCAATAAGCCTTAGGATTATTCACTATTGCTTTATCTACCCACTCCAATGCTACTTTTAAATCTTTATTGTTATCGTAGTAGTATGAAGCTGCTGTATAATAAGGTCTGCTGTCTTTTATAATAGTGCTTTCAATGGTTTTCATTATTCTAGTATCTATTTCGGTAGATACAGAAAAAGATACCGCTGTTTTATCCCAACCCAAAACTATATTAGCACTGGTAGCTGTAACGTCAGCAACGGTAATAGTAAAAGTTTCAATCTTAGTATTTGTTGAGGTAGGCTTTGCTTTAAATCTTATTACCTCATTTTCTGCTTTATAATCGGCTACATTGCCACCTAAAGTAAGGTCTTTATACAACATCATATCCCATACATCAGCATTGGGAATAGTGTATAGTGCATAAGTTCCTGCTTTTACATCCATTCCAGCTACTTTTACATCTTCGCCAAAAGTTATTTTTGTGGATGCATTTGCGCCTGTACGCCATACTTTCCCAAATGGAACTACATCACCGAAAATAACACGGTCTTTTACACTTGGACGTGAGTAGTCAATTACTATCTCCGATAAGGCAAAAGCTTGTTTAATAGTCTGTGCTGAACTAGGTGCAGGCACTTTTAATTGTTGCGCGTTTGCGGCATTAGAAATACCTAATGTTGATAATACAATAAAAGCAAGGAATAATTTGTTTTTGTTGAATAGGGTCATTTTTTTATAATTATTTAAGGTTGCAATGATACTAATTAGGACGATAATGATTGTTTGATAATTGTCTTATTTTCCTAATAGAATATATTTCATTAGCTCTTCCCGTGTTTTTGAGTCAATAAACTTACCCGAAAACTCACTAGTAACGGTGCTGCTATTTGCATCTTGCACACCTCTCATGGCTACACACATGTGGTTAGCTTCTATAATCACGGCCACATCATTGGTATGCAATTCTTCTTTAAGCATATTCAATATTTGTATGGTCATTCTTTCCTGCACCTGCGGGCGTTGTGCAAAATACCTTACAACTCTGTTTAGCTTTGATAAACCTACTACTTTTTCATTTGGAATATATGCCACATGCGCAATACCTGTAATTGGCACAAAATGATGCTCGCAAACACTGTGGAACGAGATGTTTTTTTCCAAAAGAATGTTTTTGTAGTTGTATCTGTTTTCAAATAACTTTACTTCAGGTTTGTTTTTAGGATTTAAGCCTTTAAAAATCTCCTTTACATACATTTTTGCAACTCTATTGGGCGTTCCGCTTAGGCTATCATCGCTCAAGTCTAAGCCCAAAATTTGCATTATTTCTTTAAAATGCTTTTCTATAAGCTCAATTTTCAATTCGTCATCTAACTCAAAAGCATCTTCTCTTAAAGGTGTTTCCATAGAGAAAGTGGGGTTAGGCTCAATTATCTTTTTTATATCTTTAGTTTCCATTGTATTCTACAAAATTACGCTCTGTTTCAAATAGTGTTACTTTTAGTTTTAGCTTATTATCAATCTTACTTCTTATTAAGTTCCAAATAACTATTGCTATGTTTTCGGCTGTAGGATTGAGTGTTTTAAAT
>JANMIV010000259.1:0-11794 GCA_031375995.1 Bacteroidota bacterium | reverse complement strand
AGTTTATTTTCAAATTTATCTCCAAAAGTAACTTCTTGGTACTCACAAAACGTAGGACAAGGTTTGTTTTTAGATACCATAGCTGCAAATAGACGCCTTCAATTTATTGAAGACTACTGGAGAAATAATTTTGCCGATACCCTTTTAAAATACCATCAAATAGCACGAACTAGGGCCGATAATTTGCCAACAGTCAATGGCACAGGTTTGGCCAGATTTGAACCAGGAACAGCCAGATATGATTCTGCTTTTAATGCAATTATTTCCAGAACCAATAGAGAAGGGGGAAGTCGCTTTTTTGACCAATCGGCCTTGTACCATATAGCTGGTGGTTATGAGTTTTCTTTACTAGGATTAGATTTTAAAAGTGGTGCTAATTATAGGTTATATACTCCTTTTAGCAAAGGAACTATATTTTTAGACACAGCAGCCAATCAACGCATTTATAACCAAGAAATGGGTGCTTATTTGGGAATAGAGAAAAAATTTCAATATGAAAATGGTTCAACTTTAAAACTAAGTTTTACCAACCGTCTGGATAAAAATCAAAACTTTGATTTTTTGTGGTCGCCAGCCGCATCATTGGTATTTACCCAAAAGGAGCACGTATTTAGAACTTCTTTATCATCGGCAGTGCGCAATCCAACCCTTACAGACCAATATATCAACTTAAATGTAGGTCGTGCTACCTTACTGGGGAATTTAAATGGGTTCCAGAATTTAGTAACCACAGAGTCATTGATTAACTTTTTAAATACCCAAGATAGATCAAAATTATTGTACTTTAACGTAGATGCCATTAGACCTGAAAGGGTACAAACCATAGAATTTGGCTATAGAACCACCATAGCCAAAAAACTATTTATTGATGCCAGTTATTACTACAGTTGGTACAGAGATTTTTTAGGCTATAAAATAGGTACTCAAGTAGATATTGACACCAATTTTAATTTGGTAAACAGTGTAAAAACATACCGAGTTACTACCAATTCTAAGGAAATAGTAACAACTACAGGTTTTACTATTGGGTTAAACTATTTCTATAAAAAATACCTAGGTTTCGCAGTCAATTATAGTTTAAACAGATTGGATAAAGGCAATGTAAACGATGGAATTATACCCGCATTCAACACCCCAGAGCATAAATACAATTTAGGCATAAACGGACGCGACATTGAATATTGGGAAAAGAAAGAAAAGTGGGGATATAGTATTAACTATAAATGGCAAGAAGGCTTTTTGTTTGAAGGATCACCTCAATTTACTGGTTTCGTACAATCATACGGCATGGTGGATGCCCAATGGAATTCCACTATAAGCAAGTGGCATGCGGTGGTTAAAATTGGTGCAAATAATTTATTAGATAACCAAGTGTATCAAGTTTATGGTGGGCCTTCCGTTGGACGACTTGCCTATATTTCTTTTACATTTGAACTTAATAATTGGAAATAAACTTACAAAGGGGGTGTTTTGTTGTTTAAACAAAACGCTTATTTTTTATAGCTATTCTGAGCAATATAATTTTTAACACACAAATGAATAATTCTGGGAAAATGTTTCATTTCCAGTTCGTGTACTTTTTCCGCAATGCTTTCAGGGGTGTCGCTTGGGCTTAATTCTGTTTTACTTTGAAAAATAATAGTGCCCTCGTCAAAAATTTCATTTACTTCATGTATGCTAATACCTGTTACCAGCTCATTACTCGCTTTTACCGCTTTATGCACATGCATTCCATACATTCCTTTGCCACCAAATTTGGGCAATAAAGAGGGATGTATATTAATGATGCGGTGCGGGTAATCTCTTACCAAGTATGGGGGCATTAAAAGCAAAAATCCAGCCAGTACAATAAATTGTGGTTGTTGCTGATAAAGCAACATAGTGAAATAATCTTTATTGTATAAGTCGGCCTTAGAAAAAACAATACACGGAATGCCGTATTTTTTCATGCGCTCAATTACACCTGCATTGGCATTGTTGGTATAAACTGCGCTTACCTTTACATGCTTACCTTGCTCAAAATACTGAACAATATTCTCTGCGTTGCTGCCGCTGCCTGATGCAAAAATGACGATATTGACCAAAATACGATGCTAAAATCTGAGTTCTGTTTTAAGAGCCTTTTCTAAAAATAAATTGGCATTGCCATTACCATTTAGTAGTTGTATGGGAACACTTAGGAATAATAAAATGGTTTTATTGTCTTTCAAGGACACTCTTTTTGACATTACATTTGACCGTCCCGTCCAAGGGCTGACCCCTGAACTGCCTTGTACAATTAAGCTGGCATTGTATAAGCTATCATACGCATTGGTTCCACTAGGAATGAGTGGTGTTAAAAAAGGGCGCGGGCTGGAAATAATGGAGCTTGCTTTTAAGGTAGGCCAACTGCTCTCTCTTGGAGTCATGAGTGCATCTATATTCATTCTTATAATAGCACCATTGGTATTCACCATTTCTTGTATAGGCGTAAAACCAAAATAAGGAGATATAATTGGAAAGTCTGAGCCAAAGTTACACATCATAAACATAGTGCCTCCATTATTAAAAAAGGCGTCAGTTGATTGTTGGGCTAGCGCTAGTGTATTGGCAGTAGCCCCTTCATCGCTTATCCATATTATTTTTGAGAAAAAGTTAAAAACCCTTGATTGCGTTAATTCATCACTTGATTGCTCGGTAAGTGAACGCAAAGAAGCACTATAATCGTTAATGAGCAAGGTGTCGAGTACGGGTGCAAATGAGGAAATACGTGAAGCAATGAAGTTAAAAGGCAAGTTGCGTGCGGTTAGGTATCCATTAACAAATAGCACTTTTGATTTGGGTTTCTTTATTATAATAGAATCTTTTATAAAATTAGATTTTGAGCCCGCTTTGTCAAAAGCCCTTACATAAAAGTAATTCCAAACATCGTATTTAATTCCTTTTATACGCGCATCCAAAGGCTTGTTTCTTGTACCTGTATATACAAAGCAATCGTTAGAAAAAGCACTATCAGCAACAATACTTACATCATTTATGTTTGATGCCAAAGTATAAATGGTTTTAACGGTATCACTGCCATTTACCAAAATGCTGTCATTCAAGTATATTTCAAAGCCATTGATGTCCTGAGGGCCATCATTATCAGTAGCTGTCCAAAAAAACCGAACTGCTGGGAATGATTTTATGGGCTTTTTACCAGGTATGTAAGAGTTAACTATAGTAGGTTTTGAGTTTTTAACTGGATAGCTTAAACTAGCTGGCGATAAGTCCTTTTGCCCTATATTATCTATAGCTCTTACATATATGTTTACGTCAGCCGTATCACTGCCAAATGGAATAGTGAGCAAAATTACACTATCAAGCCGAGTGGTATAGGTCCAAGAGCGCATACTGTCTATAGATAATTCGTAGCCAACTATATAACCGCTTTCCGAAGTACCCCACCAATAGGCATCCACACGCGTAGTTAAGCGATTTTCTCCTATCCGTTCAATTTTGTTAAGGGCCATAAATGTTTCTGGTAATGGCCTATTCTTATAATCACCTTCAAATCCCTTTTTACAAGCATTTACAGTAATTAGTATTGCAAAAAACAAAATATATTTAATACTATTATTCATTCCTTTTATCTAGGTATCAAACATAAGTAAATCGCTTTAAATACGATACAGTTTGATTAAATTTAACTTTATGGTAAACAAGAATGTCCTTAACTCATTCCATCTTTTAATTTCTCTGCATTTTCTGCAATTTGCAATTGGTCTATAAAGTCTTGAATTTCACCATTTAAAACGTCTGGCAAATTGTATTTGGTATAACCAATCCGATGGTCTGTAACCCTTGTTTGTGGGTAATTGTATGTACGTATTTTAGCTGATCTATCTCCAGTAGAAACCATGGTTTTACGCCTGCTTGCTATGCCATCCAAATGTTTTTTAAGTTCCTGCTCGTACAATTTGGTTCTAAGCATTTGCATAGCCCTTTCTCTATTGCCCTTTTGGGTTCTTTCTACTTGGCAAACCACCACTATACCGCTTGGCCTGTGGGTTAGCATTACTTTCGACTCAATTTTATTTACATTCTGCCCTCCAGCACCCCCAGAACGAGAGGTTTGCATATCAATATCGGCTGGGTTTAAATCTACATCCACATCTTCTGCCTCTGGCAATACTACTACTGAAGCGGCTGAAGTATGAACCCTTCCTTGGGTTTCAGTATCAGGAACTCGTTGTACGCGGTGCACCCCACTTTCGTATTTTAAAATGCCATATACATCTTCTCCAGTTACCTCCATTACAATTTCCTTGTAACCACCTACCGAACCTTCTGTAAAATCTAGTATTTCTGTTTTCCAGCCTTTGTTTTCGCAATACCTTGAATACATTCTGAACAATTCCCCAGCAAACAATGACGCTTCATCGCCACCAGTTCCTCCTCTTATTTCTACAGTAGCATTTTTGGCGTCTTCTGGTTCTTTAGGAATCAATAGAATTCTTATTTCTTCTTCAATAGGTTGTACCTTGGGCTCTAATTCATCCAATTCTGCTTTTGCCATTTCACGCATATCCGCATCCTTTTCCGTTTTCAGCAGTTCTCTGGCATTCTCTATATTATTTACTATATTTTTATACTCGTGGTATTTATTTATAATAGCAGTAAGCCCTTTGTATTCTCTGTTTAAATGGGTAAAACGCTTCATATCAGCCAAAATATCTGGCTGACTAATCATTTCTTCTACATTTTTATAGCGTTGGAAAATGGCTTCTAATTTATCTAACATGCTTATTTAAGCTTTAAAATTTGAGGCGCAAAGATAATTGCACTTGACTTTAAAACCTAATAGAGACAGTAAATTATAGATTGATAGGCATTTAAATCAAAAAAGTGGCACGGATGCCACTTTTTGAAAACAAACTAACAAATAAATTCATTTCTTTCAACAAACCTATTGTTACGGCTATAGACGCTAGTAAGAGTAAAAAAGTTGCGCTATTTGAATCAATAGTTTGTCATATTTTTCGGATGAATTATAATTAGTTGAAAAGCAAAAACTTGCGGCAGCTATTTGGAGTTCAAATTCGAATAGGGTCATTTTTTTAAGAGTTAAGTAAGAAATAATTTTTAGTTGATGAGCCTATTTTAGCAATAAAACGGCTCCATTGATTACCGTTTATAAATAAGTATCACTAAATACAAGTAAGCCTTTATATTTGCCTACTAAATGAATTTTTTCAAAAATGTTAACACTACAAAACAAAACAATTTTAATAACAGGTGCTAGCCGAGGTATAGGAAAAGGAATTGCACTTTATTTAGCTAATTTAGGAGCAGATATTGCTTTTACCTATGCCAGTTCAGTAGAAAAAGCAAATGCTTTTGAGGTAGAATTAAATGCTTTAGGCATTAAGGCTAAAGGCTATCAAAGCAATGCGGCCGATTTTGCAGCAAGTGATAAATTGGTAGATGAAGTAGCCAAGGAATTTGGTAAAATAGATGTACTGGTTAATAATGCAGGTATTACACGCGATACTTTATTGATGCGCATGAGTGAAGAAATGTGGGACGAAGTATTAGATACCAATTTGAAATCGGCATTTAACATGACCAAAGCCGTTACAAAATATATGATGAGAGCCAAACAAGGTTCCATTATCAATATTACTTCTGTGGTAGGTATTACTGGAAATGCGGGTCAAGCTAACTATGCTGCTTCAAAAGCAGGAATGATTGGTTTAACCAAATCTGTAGCTAAAGAATTAGGAAGCCGCAATATACGCTGCAATGCCATTGCTCCTGGTTTTATAGAAACAGAAATGACTGATACTTTAAATGCAGATGTAAAAGCGGAATGGATTAAGGGCATACCTTTGAGAAGAGGCGGAACTACTGCAGATGTGGCTAATTGCGTTGCATTTTTAGCCAGTGAATTATCGGCTTATATCACTGGACAAACCATCAATGTATGTGGTGGTATGGTCATGTAATTTTTAAAGTAAAACATAACAAACGTCATTGCGAGCGTAGCGTGGCAATCTCATACAATTGTCAATGTGAAGAACGAAGTAATCATACAAAAAGTGAGATTGCTTCGTTCCTCGCAATGACGTAAAATTAACTAAAAAACACATTGTACAATTTAAGCGCAGAATTTTCACTTTGGTTTATTCCTTTATGCCTTGTTTTGGCTGCGGGTGTATCATGGTTTTTATATTTTAAAAATCCACTTAACATTGCCAATAAATGGGTAAGATGGGGTTTAAATGCCCTTCGATTTTCGAGTGTGTTTATATTGCTTTTATTGCTGCTGGGTATTCTATTAAAATCGTCAAACAAACAAATAAAGAAGCCTATTATTATAATTGCTGCCGATAATAGCGAATCCATTATTACCAATAGGTTTGGGAAGGAATACAAAGCCAATTTGCAAAATAAGCTTGATAAGCTGGCAATAGATTTAAATGACAACTATGAAGTTAAAAGTTATGTTTTTGGTAACGAAATAAAGGCAGATACTGCTTTAAGTTTTAGTCAAAAGCAAAGTAACTTGGAAGCAGTAATTGATGAAATTGAAAACAATTACAGCAATCAAAATTTAGGAGCTGTTATTATGGCTACTGATGGTATTTATACCAAAGGAAATAGCCCGCTTGAGAGTGCTAAAAACCTCAAAATTCCTTTTTACACCGTAGCTTTGGGCGATAGCAACCAACAGCGTGATGCACTTATTAAAAATGTAAGGTACAATCAAATTGTATTTGCTGGCAACGATTTTGAGGTAGAAATAGATTTAGCGGCTTTTGATTTTACAAATCAACCAGCTATTTTACAAATTAGCCAAAATGGACAATTGTTATTCAAACAAAACTATACCATTGATACCAAAGATTTTTTCAAAACCATTAAGGCCAAAATAGCCGCTAATAAAGAAGGTTCACAACATTATACCATTGCCATTTCAAAGCAGCGCAATGAACTAAGTTATACCAATAACCAGTATGATTTTTTTGTTGATGTAATAAAGTCTAAACAAAAAATATTGATTGTAGGTTTAAGCCCGCACCCTGATTTAAGTGCATTGAAGCAAGCCATTAATCAGAACCAAAATTACGAAGCCAATATAGTTTCCTTGAATGAAGCAACTAGTGAGCTGGTAAAAAAGTACGATGTAGTCATTGCTCATCAATTACCCGGATTTAGAAACGAGGGATTGCCCTTGGTTAAATATATAATAGAAAGTAAAATACCCTGCTTCTTTGTATTGACCAATAGAACAGGGTTTATACAGTTAAACCAACTACAAAATAGTTTAACTTTTTCTGCGCAGCAGATTACCACCACTTCTGCAACAGCTAACGTCAATGCAAACAATAACTCATTGTATTTTGATGAAAATACAGCCAAACAATTGGCTGATTTTCCGCCCTTGCAATTGGCTTATGGCAGGTATAATTTAAACAGCCAATCACAGGTTATACTGAGGCAACAAATTGGTTATGTGGCAACTGATGAGCCGCTATTAAGTTTGGATAATAGCAATAATTTGGCTTTTTTAATGGGAGAAGGATTTTGGAAATGGCGTTTATCTGATTTTGAAAAAAATGAGCAGCACCAAATAAGCAATGATTTAATAGCAAAAGTAATTCAGTCTATTGCCTTAAAGGCAGATAAAAGTTTATTCAGGGTAAAACCTATCAAACAAAAGTTTGAAGAGGGAGAAAACATTATTTTCAATGCCCAAATGTATAATCAAAGTTTTGAGATGCAGAATAATGATGATATTTCCTTATTGATTAAAAATGCACAAGGAAAACAGTTTGATTATAGTTTTAGCAAAACAGACAAGGCATATACAGCTAATTTAGGACAATTACCAGTTGGCAGCTATACATATAGCGCTAAAAGCACCAATCAAAAAGACACAAAAACGGGCAATTTTATAGTGCAAGCTTTGCAAGCGGAGTTAATACAAACCAAAGCAGATTTCCAATTGCTCAATACTTTGGCAAAAGAAACAAATGGTCAGTTGTATAGTTACAACGACTTGGATAAAATATACGGAAAAATTACTACGAATGAGAATATACAATCCATCATTTACAAAAACTCCAAATTAGATGAATTGATTAATAGTAAGTGGATTTTCTTTTTGATTTTATTGTTGCTAAGTGTGGAGTGGTTTGTTAGAAAGTGGAATGGTAGTATTTAATGCAATGCGGATTGCGAAGTGAACAAAAGTGTGAAATGAGGACAAATAAAGTTTAACAAATGCATATCACCCATGTCGTTCCCATTTATTCTAAACCATCATGTTAGATTTATCTCAGGCTTACAATCAAATTCACTGTGTTAGCAGTTTTCAAGAGCTAATTGCTAAACCTTTTCATGGGAAAATGAATGCCATTTGTTGGAAACGTAACTTGATAGGTGATTTTTTTGAGATTGTAAATAAGATAGAGTCCAGCGAAAATATAGTGACAATTAGTGCTGAAGAGCTTTGTGAACTAAAATTGAGTGCAGAAGGACAGCTTGCACGTGAAATACTTTTAAACGACTTAGAGTTATTGAAAGCGCATGGCGCATTGCCCACGCTTAATCTGATTAAGTATTATGATAGAGATGATGCCTTTCCATTTTTTCCAACGGATGTATATTCATTTCATGTAGATCAATCTCCAGTGCCTGTTGATACTTATTTATGCACGTATTATGGGGAGCCTAGCCAAATATTGCCTAACTCTCAGGTACAGCAAAAGGTGCTTATTCCCGAAATTCGTAGTGAATTGAAAAAACTGTATGGAGGCGTAGATGAAGGATTTGAAGCGTTTTTAAATGCGCATTTTTTTGATTTGCATTACCAAGCAAAACCCGATGCACAACCTATAAGTTTAGGCATTGGTAATTTATGGCGATTGGCCATTGATCATCCTGAAAGTAAAGTGCCTCCTTGTGTGCATAGGGCACCAAAGGAAAAAACAGACGAAAGCAGGTTGATGATGATATGCTGATAGTTAAATTGTTTTATTTATTGTTGTGATTGCTGTATTGCCAAACATGTAGTTCTTATGAGCATTTCTAGCGTCTCGCTAGTGAGAGTATTAATAAGCCTCTGGCTGGAATATACCTCCACCGCTGGTGCGGCTGGATGCTCGCACCGGCAGCGCAAAAGCTTGGTTTATTCTAAAACACTAATAACTTTACTTACCTTTAATTTAAACTTTTTATTGGCTTCTTTAGGATAAAGTTTAATAAAATCATCAAGTAACAATAATTTTCGTTTTCTATTGCCCAAATGTGGTGCATTATAAACATAAGTATAAGTAGGGCAAGTAAAACTTATTTTTCCATTTTTATCTTTTATTAGGCTGATGTTTTCAATAAGTCCAAGTCGGGTTTCAGTGCTATACATACTTGTACAAAAATTTCCTAAAGAGTAATTAACCAAGGTTGTGTGGTAGTTGAATGAGTCTTTTGCTGTGTAAATAAGCTCAGCGGGTTGAAAAACATGAGGATGAGCACCAATAATAATATCTGCCCCTGCTTGCGCCAAATTTCGGGCAAGTTTCATTGTATTTTGTCTGGGATAAAACTCGTATTCGTATCCCCAATGCACATATATTATTTTAAAATCAATTCCATCATCAGCCATTTGTTTTAAAGCTTTTTCTGCTTCTTGGTTCGCCAATGGCTGTCTGTTAAATGGGGCAATTCCCTTTATTAAATTTAGCTCTTCTTTAAACTTATCTTTCGGATTATTCACCCCCCAAGTGCAGGCGTAAAAACCTATTTTTATACCTTTTACACTCACCAAAGTATAAAGTGTTTGGGCGCTGGTTTTTAATCCATTATGATAAATCCCTTTGCTTTGTAAAAGTACAATTGTGTTTTGTAATGAAGTTAAACCTTTATCTAAACTATGGTTGTTGGCCACAGAAAGTACAGCTTTGTGCGGTTGTAAAAAGTTAAGCAATTGTTTGTCCGAATTATATGTTCTATAGTCAGGCCAAAAACAATTTACTTTTTTAGTAGTATCAATTATGGTTTCTAAATTACCAAAAACCAAATCACAATTGGAAAGTTTTGCATAAACAGCACTATCAATAAAATTTCCCCAATTATTTCTCAGCCACATTATATCCCCCACAAAAGCCAATTTAATTGCAGCACTATCAAGAATGGCTGGCTTTAAAAGCTGATTGATTTGTATTTTTTGTTGGTTAAAATAATCCTTTAGTGCAACTGGCGCTGCCAAAACTGGATTATTGAATTTTCTTAAATAGGCGTCTGAACGCAGTAAACCGTATAAAAACGAATGTCCTTCAACGCTTAGGGTTTGAAATTTTTTTGTTTTGGGTTTATTATTAAATAAAGAGTCAATATTTTGAGCAAAACCATATGGTTTACTAAGCAAGAAGCAAAACAATAAAATAAACATTATTGAAGTAAAGAAACTTTTTAGCACTTGGGGTTTATTTTAGTTTAGCTACCTTATATTTTAGTCTGTAGTGGTGTCTCACCAGTCCACTTTTTTATTTCAGTTCAAATAACGTAGTTTTTAAATAAAAAACCGCTTTAGTTTTTGGCTAAAGCGGCTGGTATTACAGCCAAAGGCTGTTCCATGTACTCACTAGCAAGACCCAGCGAGTGCGGTGATTGCATCATTTTGTTTACCTTTGTTAATTTCATTAGCAAATCAAATCGCTCGCTATAACTTAGTGTCAAGCGTTTTTTAAAGCGTCAGCTTCACTATAAAGGGTTAATTTGGGGTTTTCCATAAAATTAATATTCATATGTACTGAAATTTTTATGAGACAAGAGTAAGTTTGTTCTCCTTTAAAATGTCATTTACTGATTTTAGTCTTTAGTTTTATTTTACAGAAAGTATATTTTCGCAAGGCAAAAAATAAAATACATGAAAACAGTTGATTCGATAAATTTTAGTGGTAAAAAAGCATTTGTCCGTGTTGATTTTAATGTGCCTTTAGACAAACAAACACTTGCTGTTACTGACGATGCGCGCATACGTGCTACAGTGCCAACTATTAAAAAAATATTGGACGATGGTGGTTCTTGTATTTTGATGAGTCATTTAGGTCGTCCGCTAAAAAAATTAAAGGAAGACGGAACTGTTGATTTTGAAAAACACTCGTTAAAGCATGTAATTGCTACTGCTTCTGAATTATTTGGTGTGAATGTTCAGTTTGCCAACGATTGTATCGGTCAAGAGGCAATAGATAAGGCCGCTAATTTAAAAGCTGGCGAAATTTTATTATTAGAAAATTTACGTTTTTATAAAGAAGAAGAAAAAGGGGATGTTGGCTTTGCTGAAAAATTAAGTAAATTGGGGAATGTGTATGTAAATGATGCATTTGGAACCGCTCACCGTGCCCATGCTAGTACGGCTATTATTGCACAATTTTTCCCAACTGAAAAATGCTTTGGTTATGTAATGGCAAACGAAGTAGCCAATGCCGAAAAAGTAATGAAAAATGCAGAGCGTCCTTTCACTGCCATTACAGGTGGTGCTAAGGTTTCTGATAAGTTATTGATCATCGAAAATTTAATCAATAGTGTTGACAATATTATTATTGGTGGCGGAATGGCTTATACTTTTTTAAAGGCGCAAGGTTATGAAATTGGTTCATCGCTTTGCGAAGATGACAGATTAGAACTTTGCTTGGAATTATTGAAAAAAGCAGAAGCAAAGGGTGTTAAACTATTATTGCCTGCAGATTCGGTAGTGGCTGATAAATTTGGTAACGATGCTAATTTTAAAAATTGCAGTAACCATAAAATTGAAGCTGGTTGGATGGGC
>JANMIV010000328.1:0-1283 GCA_031375995.1 Bacteroidota bacterium | reverse complement strand
TTACAACAGGCGAATACGACGAATGGGGCAATCCGAATGAAGCAAAATACTACAAATACATGAAATCTTACTCGCCTTATGACAATGTTGGGCGAAAAAAATATCCTGCAATGCTCGTAACTACAGGTTTGCACGATTCGCAAGTACAATATTGGGAACCTGCAAAATGGGTTGCGAAATTACGAGAAATGAAAAAAGGAAACGCTCCATTATATATGTATTGCAATATGGAAACTGGTCATGGTGGCGCATCGGGGCGTTTTGAAAAATACAAAGAAGTAGCGATGGAATATGCGTTTTTGTTGGAGCAAATTAAGTAAACAAAATAGTTATTTCAAATTTAAAAACTTTTTTTTGTCCTTGTTGTTTTGAATATTGCGAGTGTAATTCGTAATTTTGCGCAAAAAAACTACTCAATCTTTATACCTAATCGTAACACTTATGAGCAAATTTGATTTCTACGACCGTTTTGAAAACCGTCATATCGGAATTAATGAAAATGAACTTTCTGAAATGCTACAAACCATAGGCATTTCTTCTCTTGATGCCTTGATTGACGAAACAGTCCCTACTGGAATTCGTCGAAAAAGCACTATGAAATTGCCCGATGCGTTGAGCGAATATGAATATTTGCGTGAACTCAAAAAAACGGCGGCAAAAAACAAAGTTTTCAAATCGTATATCGGAATGGGTTTTTATGACACCATAACGCCTTCCGTAATTTTGAGAAATCTGTTTGAAAATCCAGGATGGTACACGCAATACACGCCTTATCAAGCTGAAATTGCGCAAGGTCGCTTAGAATCGCTCTTGAATTTCCAAACTATGATTAGCGATTTGACTTCGTTGCCCATTGCCAATGCTTCGCTTTTGGACGAAGGAACGGCTGCCGCAGAAGCTATGACGATGTTTTTTGCTGAAAAAAATGCTCGTGTAAAAGGCGATAAAATAAATCAGTATTTGGTAAGCTCAAAAGTATATCCGCATACCTTAGAGGTATTACTCACAAGAGCAAAACCTTTGGGCATCGAAGTTGTGGTAATTGGTGAAGGTCAAGATTTTATTTTTACAGAAAAAGTATTTGGTCTTTTTATACAAACACCTGACAAAGAAGGAAACGTCGTGGATAATCGTGCGTTGGTTGAAAAAGCAAAAGCACACGGAGCTTATGTAACCGTTGCGGCTGATATTTTGAGTTTGGCACTTATGACACCGCCAGGCGAATGGGGCGCAGATTGTGTCGTAGGAAATACACAGCGTTTGGGCGTTCCGATGGGCTTTGG
>JANMIV010000251.1:0-7568 GCA_031375995.1 Bacteroidota bacterium | reverse complement strand
ACCAATTTTTCTTTGCGTCCTATGTTCTTAAAAGTAAAAGTTGGAATGGTGTACATTGTAAATTGATTTTATTTTTATTACAAAAAAAACTTTTTGCAATAAAAACACCCAAAAATAAATTCAAACTAATGGATTGATTTGAAAAGTCTTTTCCATCTTACTGCCTTATTATTGGCATCCCAACTCATCCAAACAAATAATGCTTTACCTACAATATGTGTTTCGGGAACAAATCCCCAAAAACGACTGTCGGCTGAATTATCACGATTATCGCCCATCATAAAGTAATAATCGTACTTAAATTGGTAGGTTTTTATAGGTTGCCCTGCCAACATAGCTTGTCCGTTTTGCCAAGTTAAGCTTGGGTTGTTTTCGTAATGTTTAATGACAAACTCATAAATATCATAGTTATGCTCATCCAATGTGATTACATCACCCTTTTTGGGGATATATATAGGACCAAAATCGTCAATACTCCATTTGTACTTCGACTGAAAATTGGTATATCCACTTATATAATTGGTATCGTTTCTTTCAACGGAAACTATGCCTTTGTATTCTTTTAATTGATCCTTTGCCTTATTGGTTAAGTTAATTAGTAAATACCCATTATCTGTTGCTCCACCTTCGGTTATATCATTGTCTTTTACAAATTTTTCACTGATACCCTCGGTAGTAGTTACTTTATAAAAATGCTGCATCAAATCTGGATTATCAGCGGGCTTGTTATTAATATATAATTGCTGGTTGACTACTTTTAAACTATCACCTGCTATTCCAACGCAACGTTTTATATAATTTTCCTTTTTATCGGTTGGTTTATCAATTTCAAATGGATAATTAAAAACTACTACATCGTTATTTTTAATGCTTGAAATAGCAAACAAACGAGTGTAAGGCATTTTCATCCATTCTAAATAAGATTTTTTTGTTTCAGAAAAAGGCAATTTATTGTGTACAAAAGGAAAGCTAAGCGGTGTTTGAGGCAATCTATTGCCATAGCTGTATTTACTCACAAACAGAAAATCACCTACTAATAACGATTTTTCCATAGATGAAGTAGGAATAGTATAGGCTTCCATAAAATAACCTCTTATAATAGTAGCTGCAATGGTTGCAAAAATCAAAGCATCTGCCCACTCGTAAGCGGTGCGTATCTGATTGTCTTGCTTAAAAACTATACTCACAATCTTAAAAATAAGTATAAAAATAGGAGCTATAAGCATGGCAATTAAACGTGTAAAATAGCCAAATATTAAAACAATGCCGTATAAACAGTTAAGTAAAGCAAGTCCAAATGAGGCACCCGCAGCCATGTATAAAAACATACAAATAAAGTTCACTATTATCCAAATGGTAATAATAATCCATTGCTTCTTACTAAATGTTGTTGGGGCTTTATAAAAGTAGTTAAACAAGTCGGTAAAAAAATTGGTTCCCGCCACTTTGCTTGTTTCTTTGTTGTTACTCATGAATAGGGTTTATTTAATCCTGCATAATTACACCATTTTTTTTGTATGCAAAACAGGATTTGTTTATTTGTTGAATGGCTATTTAAGCGGTAAAATTTAGAATTGTAGTATATCGTCAAGGGTATAAATACCCTTTTTACCCACCAACCATTCTGCTGACATTAATGCTCCTTTGGCAAAACCATACCTACTCTTAGCTATATGCGTTATTTCAATGGCATCAATTACACTTTCATACCTTACGGTGTGGTCGCCCATTACATCGCCTTCTCTGTGGCTTTCAATTAGTAATTCGTTGGGTTTTGTGCTTTGCGCTGGTGTAGTTTTATCAAAAATAAGTCTGTCCTTAATCTTTTCCTTTTTTTCTACCTCACTCATTATTTGTTTGGCTAAAGTAAGTGCCGTACCGCTAGGATGATCTTTTTTGGCAGTATGGTGTACCTCATTAATCATTACATCATAGCTGTCGTGGTTTTTCATTATCTGAGCCAAAACCTTATTTATTTTGTAAAATATGTTTACACCAATACTAAAATTACTACTGTAAAGCATACTTTGTCCTTCACTCAAGCATTTTTCCTTTATAAAATCAAATTGATCGTACCAACCTGTTGTTCCTACTACTATTGGTACTTTTGCTTCAAAACACTTTAAAATATTTTCCACCGCAGCGGTAGGCATACTAAAATCAATGGCTACATCTACATTTTCCAAACTAAGTGACAAAAAATCGAAAGCATTATTCAAATCAACTCTATATACTATTTCGTGACCTTTAGCTTCTGCAATTTTTTCAATTGCTTTTCCCATTTTGCCATACCCAAGCAGTGCTATTTTCATAAATTGGTTTATTGTTTCTGATGTACTCTATTTGATTGCACAATATAAAAAAAAATTATAAAAGGACAAATAATTTGTTTTCAATTATGGCAATTTTAATATGGCTCTCCATGTGTTAAAGAAACCAACTTATTTACAACAAATGGCATTGGTTTTAGCACCCCTATTATGGCATTGGTTACTAGCCTATTGCCAAAAAGCATTTGGAATTGGCGGCCAACCCACAAACGGGTTCTAAATTTTGAATTCCACAACTGGGTATATTCCCTTGTTAAAACTTCTTTACCTATCTTGTTTTCGAAATACTGTGGAATAAGTTCGGAAAGCATTTTTGCAGCATGCATGGCCATACTCATTCCATTGCCACAAAGTGGGGTGATTAATCCAGCGGTATCGCCAATCATTAAAATCTCTTGTTCAGATTGTGTTTTATCAGCAAAGCTAATCTGAGATATTACAAGTGGTTTCTCATAAAAATGCTCAAAATGGGTTAAGTAACGTTTTAGAAATGGATTTTTCATCAGTATATTTTCTTCCATCTCCTTTATGTTTCCATTGCTTTTCTTTAAGTTTTGCGCATTGGTTAAATAGCATAAACAATACCTGTCTTCTTCTACTTTAGAAATTCCACAATATCCATTTTCAAAGTTGTGTAGTTCAATTACATTAGATGGCAAATCCGCCTTTAGATGGTATTTTACCCCCACGTAATTATTCAATCCCTGCAACTTATTCTGTGTAAAACTTCTTTCCAGTTTTATATCAATATTCGACTTTTTGCCATAAGCACCAACTAGTATCTGTGCCTCATAAAGCTTATTGTTTGCCTCTATTTGATAATTACCGTTCACAAATTGAATTTGATTTACTTTACAGTTTTCCAATACTTGTACACCAAGCCCTTTTGCTATTTGCGCCAAAGTACTATCAAGTAAATACCGCGAAATACCAAAGCCTCCAGGCTGCAAATGATGGGTAAGATAGTTGCCATTAGGCGCTGATATTTTTAATTCTGTTAGTTTGGGTAAATTATAACCAGCCAATGGCACACCACAATCCAGTATATAGTTCCATGATTCCATGGCAATATATTCGCCACATACTTTATGATATGGATAGGTTTCTTTTTCAAAGAGCACTACTTTGAACCCTTTTTTTGCCAACTGAATGGCTAGCGTTAATCCTCCAACACCCCCTCCAATAATAGCACATTGAAAGGATTGCATTGAATTATTTTCTAATTAAATTGATAGATCCGCCTACTTTTCTTTCTCTTGTTCCTTCTAAGTAGTTTTCGTATATCTTGAGCACGTAATAATATAGACCGGACGTCAATTCTACACCCGAATTCATGTCCTTTCCATCCCAATTTATATCAATATCCTTTGTACTAAACACCAATGATCCCCATCTATTAAAAATTTGTATATCTATACTTTCTATAAATCGGTATGGAAATGGCTTAAAGATATCGTTTACTTTGTCTCCGTTAGGAGTAAAAGCATTTGGTAAAATATAATACGGGCAGTTGTTAATACAATTTATATTGGGTACTACGTTACTTTCATTTCCTACTGAATCTATAGCTGTAACGCTATAGCAACCTGCTATTCCAAAAACCAATTGGGGTCTATTATCAATATAAGAAGTAATATTTGCTGGAAGAAAGGCCAACTGAATAAAAGTATCTGAAGGACTCTTCTTATAATATATTTTATAATTCTTCACATCTTGCTTACACGCCTTTGAGTATTCCCATTCTATTATTATATTATTTATATTAAACTGATTGCAAGGCGTTTTATAGATAACAACAGGGGGGCAAGGGGGTATGGTATCTATTGGTTTACCACAAATTATTTGGGAATTGTTTATTAAGGCTATCGGTAAGAATTTTTGATTGTAATTTCCTACTGAGCTTATATAATAGCAATAGATTTGTCCGTTTACTAAACCAGTATCTGTAAAGGTGGTTAATTTTGTTTCTGCCAATGAATCAAAATTTGTCCCATTCTGCTTGTAAATAATATAGCTGGTATTTAACCAAGGAACATCAAATTTGTAGTTCAATATAATTGCTCTATCTGTATTATAGGGAGTTGAAAATATGGAACTTGCTATTATACTCTCTTCGGATAAACCTGTATTGTTGGCAAACACCACTTTATAGTAGTATTGTGAAGTAGATGTATTAATATTAGAGTCAACTATGCTATCATTTTGAATTTCTTTGTAGGTATTATAGTTTTTAACCAATCCAACATCAACAAATGAGGTGCTTCCTAATAAAGCTCTTTTAACTTTTACATTATAAGGTGCTGGGTATTGTGTTGAATCTAATAATGGACTAAGCCATTTTACTAGTATGGCTCCTTTTGAAATATCCGTTTTAACTACACTTACGTGGGTTATAATTGGACTTGTGCGTTTTATTATTTCGCACACTTCCGCACTAGCTTTGCTTTCTGATGGTCTGGCTAAAGGAACTATTCTACCTGCGTTATCGCGTGGTAAATAAAAGGCGGTAACTCTGTAACAAAAGTTAATTAATGGGGATAGCCCTTTACCTGAATTATCATCAAAGTAAGTAGTGTTATTTACTCCTTGTACCGTATCTATTAAAACAAATCCGGTTGATGCCGGCACACCTGTTTGACAATAGGATGGATTCCATAAAGAAGAATCTATTCGTTTGTAAATATTATATCCAAAAGCAAGTTTGCAGGTATCTGGATCCCAAGTTAACTTAAAACCTTTTCCTACTAGCTGTATTTTTAAATTCTTTGGTGCTGGAGCGTTTACTTTTATTTTAAAAGATTGTACATCGGTTAAACTTACTGGAATACCATTGTCAACTGCTCTAAAAATAGCTTGAAAAGAGTCGGCTCTTATGGCAAAACAAGAAGGACGCCATCTGAACAAAAAACCTGTTGGATTACCTTGTGCTATTTCAGGAATTGTTAACGCTGGGCTGGGATTTTGTGCGAAAGGACCACCTAGAGCAGACAATGTTACTGTCTGGCTAGCATCTAATACATCTGATGCGGAAATGTTTTTTTCCAATACATCGCCAGCTAAAATACATGCGTTAGACATGGAAGCAATTTTGGGTGGTTTATTGGTACAAAGTAGTATTCGAATTTGTATATCGCGATCTACATATCCAATCAATATGGGTCTGCGCATTTTCCCATCAAATCTATACTCTTTTATGCGTATAACTATATTGTAAACTCCTTCAAATTTGGGCCTACTCCAAGTTAACTGACCAGTAAGTTGGTTGATTGTAAAAGAATCTGTAGCCTCTGGTATAACAAAGCCAGGCACAGGGGCATTGGGTCCTAAATTAGGCGACTTTATTTCATAGGCTAAACTATCTCCATCTGGATCATAAGCACCTGGATTGTGAACAAATACCCCTGAAACACAGCCTCTATCTATTGGTTGTGCCAATAATATTGGCGATTGGTTCTCTAAGGCATTATCGACATTGATAAGCGATTGAACACTAAAAGGAATTCCAACTGAATTTCCACCATTGATATTACGGATACCATCCACCCTATTCAAATCAAGAATACTTACCAAGAAGGTACCAGGTCCGGTATAGGTATGCAGCGCAGTATAACTGTTTCTTCTTATTCCATACGTTGGATCTAGGCTAATAATAACGTCTGTAGTGCGTGGTACTACTTTCTTTGTTTTATCACCAAAATCTATTTCAATAGTTCCAGTTCCAGCGTCCCCTCCTGCAAATTGATCGGTGTAGGTGTATACTGTAATTTCATAATTCAATCCTGATACTTTTCTGAAAATAATTTCTCCAGCTCTGTAGTGCGTTGCAAACACATCACTTACCAGCATAAGCAATATAAATAGCAATATTGATTTCACTTTTTTAATGTTTCGAATCATTGTATTCCAGCATGTAAATAACAGTCAGCAAAGTAATATTTTTCGTTGCAATTTACTACAAATAAAAAATCCATTAACAATAATTTTACTGTTAATGGATTAAGTATATGTCATAAACGTAATTTTATGAACTCAACTGAGCCATAAAATACTCTCTGTTTAATCTTGCTATATTGGTTAAAGAAATTTCTTTAGGGCATTCGGCAGAACAAGCACCTGTATTGGTACAAGCGCCAAATCCTTCTGCATCCATTTGAGCAACCATTCCCAAAACACGCGGTGAACGCTCAGGATCGCCTTGCGGTAACAAAGCCAATTGGGAAACTTTAGCTGAAACAAATAACATAGCCGAAGAATTTTTGCAAGCCGCTACGCAAGCTCCACAACCTATACAAGCCGCTGCAGCAAAAGCTTCATCAGCATTGTCTTTTGGAATAGGTAAACTGTTGGCATCCTGCGCATTACCTGTATTTACTGATATAAATCCACCTGCTGAAATGATTCTATCAAATGCCGATCTATCAACTGCTAAATCTTTAATAACTGGAAATGCGCTTGCTCTCCAAGGTTCAACTACTATTGTATCACCATCTTTAAAACTACGCATGTGCAATTGGCAGGTAGTTACACCTTGGTTTGGTCCATGTGGACGACCATTGATATACATACTACACGCACCGCATATACCTTCTCTACAATCATGGTCGAAAGCAATAGGTTCATCTTTGCCTTCGGTTACTAATCTATCATTTAATACGTCAAACATTTCCAAAAATGACATATCGGGCGATACTCCCTCTACTTTGTAGTCAACCAATTTACCTTGGCTTTTACCATTTTTTTGGCGCCAAACTTTTAAGTTGATATTCATATTTCCGCTCATAGTTGTATGGTTTTCTAAATGCTAATTCTTTTATACAGATACTTCATTTTATTGCTAAAGCACCTTTTTTTATTTATAACTGCGTTGTGCTATTTTAATGTTTTCGTACAGTAATTCTTCTTTGTGCAAAGTCCAATTTCCTGTTTCATTGAACTGCCAAGCAGCTACGTGTTTAAAGTTTTCATCATCGCGCAATGCCTCTCCCTCTTCGGTTTGATGATCTTCGCGGAAATGCCCGCCACAACTTTCATTGCGCTCCAATGCATCTTTGCACATAAGCTCGCCTAACTCAATAAAATCTGCTACACGACCTGCTTTTTCCAATTCTGGGTTAAATTCATTGGCTTCACCAGTTACTCGTACATTACTCCAAAAATCTTCTCTTATCTTTTGAATTTCGGCAATTGCCCAAGTTAAGCCTTCTACATTACGTGCCATTCCGCATTTATCCCACATTA
>JANMIV010000181.1:0-2827 GCA_031375995.1 Bacteroidota bacterium | reverse complement strand
AGAAAAGGCTGCATATGCAGCCTTTTCTCTTTTCTCATTAATGTGGAGTAAGCCTTTTAAACTGAAATCAGATTAACAAAGGAAACAACAGCATTACTCTTTCAGGAGCCAATTTGCTTACTGGCTTATACCTATGCGAATTGTATGTTGATGAACAATTGGTTGATACACAAAAAATAATGTTAGTCAAATAATTCAGCACATACACTTTGATTAAATTTACAGAAAAATGCCTGGCTTTGCTAGGCATTTTTTTTGGTGCTTTTTTAGCATTATTTTGTGTTTTGCCTTTTTGCTGTTTTATCTTAGGTTTGTCAACTACTTAACCCTAGGTGGTTAAATACCATTTACAGCTATGAGCCAAACCAATTATACTTTCAATGCCAATTGCTTACACTACAAAGGGCATATACCTTGCAAACCCCACAAACAAAATGGCTATCACTGCGATAATTGCCCTGCTTTTACCCCTATATCTAAACGCATACTCATTATAAAATTGGGCGCCATTGGCGATGTAATACGCACTACCCCTTTGGTAGTAAAATACAAAACCCTTTATCCGAACTGCAAAATTACTTGGCTTACTTGGACACCCGATATTTTACCTGCTAACCAAGTAGATGAAATTTTAAAGTGGGATATAAACTCCATTATGTATGCCCAACACAGTACTTGGGACATAGCCATTAATTTAGACAAAGAAAAAGAAGCCGGTGCTTTGCTAAAAATAGTGGATGCCAAGGAAAAGTATGGTTATGTGCTAAAAGACAACGAAATACAACCTTATAATAACTTAGCCAACCACAAATTTAGTACGGGTATGTATGACGATGTAAGCAAAGCCAATACCCAAAGCTATTTGCAGGAAATATTTGAAATATGCGGTTTTACCCACCAAGGAGAGCCTTATTTAATGGATAGGCACCAAGACAAAGGTTATACTTGGAACTTGCCCGCAAACAAAAAAATAATAGGCATGAATACAGGTTGTGGTGGCCGCTGGACTACCCGCCTTTGGAGCATAGATAAATGGGTAGAGTTGGTTGGCATACTGCAAAAGCAATTTCCAGATGCGGAAATATTGCTACTAGGCGGAGAAGCAGAGCATGAACGCAACCAAGAAATACAAAGCCGCTCTGGTGCCACTTACTTGGGTTATTTCAATCTCAATGCTTTTATCAATTTGGTAGATCAGTGCCACTTGGTAATTACACAGGTAACTATGGGTATGCACATTACTTTGGCTTTGGGCAAACGCATTGTGTTGATGAACAATATTTTCAACCCGCACGAATTTGATTTATTTGGCAAAGGGCAAATAGTTTCGCCTAACAAAGCATGTAAATGCTTTTACAGGGGCTCGTGCTTAGACGGAACCAGTTGCATGGAAGACTTACCAGCCAGCAAAATTGCAGAAGCGGTAGGCAAGCTCATGTAAACCCCATTAAGGGTTATTATTTAGTCTCCCAATAAAAGTCGGTATTGTCTTTTTCTCTTTCTTTTTCCATAGATGAAAAAGAAACAAAAAATCTAGGCAAAAAAGACTTGTCAGTTTACTAACTGATGCTACCACGCACAAGGCTTCGGCTGGCTCGCCTTTTTGCCGACCCACGCACACCGTTAATGGAATCTTTATCCAAAGACATTTTACTTTAAAGCTATTAAATAATGAGCAAGCATGATTGAAGCCTTTAAAAGTCTGCAAGTTAGTTTTGATTTCTTATATCTTTTTTTGCAGAATTTCCTGTGCCATTCTTTATCTGGTTTCTTAATTTTGCTTTGGTTTACAAGCTTTTTGAGGGATTACTATTTAAAATTCTCCCAGTTTTTAATGGTAATTTCTTTTCTGTCGTAGCTTATCAAGCCTTCTTTCTCCATATCGTTGAGTATGGTAGTAACTGTTTGGCGTGTGCTACAAACCAATTTAGCCAAATCGTGCTGGGTAAGGTAGTTTTTAAGGGTATAGGTATTGTCTGTTTTCTCACCATCGCTTTCAGCCCAGTCTTTTATAAACTGCACTAGGCGCGAACGCACATCTTTAAATACTACATTATTAAAGCGATTTTCCACCCTTTTAAGCTTTAAGCCCATAAATTTGGTATAACCAATGGCTATGCTGGGGTTGCGCTCCAATATGCGTTCAAAATCGTCCATTTTAAAGGAACAAATACTCACATCAGTAAGTGCCTGTGCGTACTCTTCGCTGGCGTTTTCTTGGCTTGCATCCAAACTCATCTGTCCAAACAAATCGCCTTTTTTAATAATTTCTTTGATAATTTCATTGCCATGGCTATCGGTTTCGCATATTTTTATCATGCCCCTCTTCAATAGAAATATGCGTGGAATATGCTCATCCGCAAAATAAATCATCTCCGATTTAAAAGCCTTTTTAAAACCTACTATTACACAAAGGTCTTTGAGATCGCTATTGCTTAGTTTCCAAAACAGTTTATGGTCGCGCAAGTACCAATATTTTAAGTCAACTTCTGCCATTTTATAATAACAATTTGATGGTTTGAAACAGGGACAAAATAGCAAAAATTACAGCAATTAGTTTATCAGCATACTTAAAAAACGATTCCATAGAAATATGAATATACGATTTACTCATTACAATGAGGGAAATATGCAATGCAAAAGCCCCTAAAGTAGCACCAATACTGAAAATAATATACAATGCTGTTGTTTCAAATAAGTTTATGTTAAATATATGGTTTACCTGTATATAGGCTATTACCGAAGTCCAAAACAATATCAATTGCGGGTTAAGGGAAGCAAGAACAAGTCCTAAACCCAATCCGTTTTTTTGCGTAATGCGTGCCGC